>DASYMM010000204.1:0-6618 GCA_036009085.1 Pyrinomonadaceae bacterium
GCGATGCTCACGATGTATTTCGACAACTGGCGTTGGTCGGGCGTGCCTTTCTACATACGCTCGGGCAAGCGTCTGGCGAAGCGCGTCACGGAGATCGCGATCCAGTTCAAAGACGCGCCGCACAAACTCTTCGGCTCCGAGATGATGGAGCAGATGACGCCGAACCAACTCATCATCCGCGTCCAACCCGACGAGGGCATCACCATGCGCGTCGCCGCGAAGGTGCCGGGACAGGTCACGCGCATCCGCGACGTGAACATGGATTTTCGCTACGGCGCATCCTTCGGCGTCCAACTCGCCGAAGCCTACGAACGCCTCCTGCTCGATTGCATTCTCGGCGACCCGACGCTCTATGCGCGCACCGACATGACCGAGCGCGGCTGGGAGATCGTCATGCCGATACTCGACGAATGGGCGGCCACGAAAGCGGACGCGCCCTTCCCGAACTACGAAGCCGGAACGTGGGGGCCGCAAGCCACCCACGACATTTTGGAACAGGCGGGGCGTCGCTGGCGCAGACCGTAGCAAGGTTTCAAGTTTCAGGTTTCGGGTTTCAAGTTGAAGAACGCGAAGCCTCAGACCTGAAACTTGAAACCTGAAACTTGAAACTTATGAGTACAGAGATTCCACAGAGTTCCGCTGCCGGGAAGGTGTCGCAAGGCATTGATGTCGGGCGGTTGGAGAAAGAGTTGGCGGCAAGTTGGCAGAGCAAGGCGGGCGCAGATGATGCCTCCGGCGTGACGCGCGTGTGCGTGCTGAACTTGATCGTCTATGCATCGCACCAAGAGAATCGAGCGCAGATTGACGAAGTGCTGGACGAGGTGACGGCGCACACGCCGAGCCGCGCGCTGGTGCTCATCGCGAATCGCGATTCGACGGAGGCGAAGTTGGAGGCCAAAGTCTCCACGCTCTGTCAGGAGGCGAGCCGGGGCGGGGCGAGGCGCGTCTGCGGCGAACAGGTGACGATTGAGGCGAGCGGGGCGCAGGTCGAAACCGCCGCGAGCGCGATTGAGCCTCTCGTCGTGCCGGACGTGCCGGTCTTCCTATGGTGGAAGGATATTCCGCACGAAGAAGATAAATTGTTCAATCGGCTGGTCGAGTTGTCGGATCGCGTCGTGATTGATTCGCTCGTCTTTGATCACCCGCATCACGATTTGCAGCGTCTGGCGAAGCTCATCAGCGAGCGGCGGCAGTATCTTTTGGTGAGCGACGTGAACTGGGGACGCCTCACTTCATGGCGCAATCTGATCGCGGGCTTCTGGGACGTGGCCGGCTATCGCGCGCACCTGGACGCGCTCGATCACGTGTTGATTGCGTTCGACCCGCCTGATGCCGCGCCCGGAGAGATCGCCGCGCAAGCGCTGCTCGTCGCCGGTTGGCTGGCGTCGCGTCTGAAATGGCAACCGACGGGCGAGTTTGTGCGAGAGGGCAAGAGCGCGCGTTGGACGATGGAGGCGGGCGGGCGCAGGAGGCTCACAGTTGAGTTGCGCGCAAACGACGACAGGGACGGCTGCGACGGTCGCATCGCGAGTGTCACGTTCAAGTCGGAAGCGGGCGGCGCGGAGTTTTTCGCCGGGGTGAATGAAGAGTGGACAAAGCTCGAAACCTCGGCCAAGATTGGCGACACGCACGCCGTGGGGCGCGTCGTTACATACGAAGCGAAGTCCGAAGGGCAGCGACTCAGCCGTGAACTCGGCATGCTCTCGCGCGATGTGATCTACGAACAGGCCGTTGCGTCAATCGGACAGCTGCTCGAAGCCTTGCAGAAAAGCTAATCGAATTTGAAAGAATATTTCTAAACACATGATACTGGCCGGAGACATCGGAGGGACGAAAACCAACGTCGCCCTCTTTGAAATCGAAGACCCGGGAAAGCCGCTCGCACAGAGAAGTTTTCCGAGCGGCAAGTACGACTCCTTAGAGTCAATCATCGCGGAGTTTGTCGCAGAGCACCAGCCGCAATTGACGCACGCCTGTTTCGGCATCGCCGGGCCGGTGAAGGACGGGCAAGTCAGGACGCCGAACCTCCAGTGGATCGTTGACGGCGCGACGCTCGCGCAGACTCTCAAACTCGAACGCGTCAACTTGATCAACGATCTGGAAGCGACGGCCTACGGCATCGAAGGTTTGGGCGAAGCCCAACTGCACACGCTCAACGAAGGCCATGAGGAGCGCGGCGCGCATCGCGCGCTCATCGCCGCCGGAACCGGACTCGGCATGGCGGGGCTGTTCTACGACGGCAGACACTATCGCCCCATCGCCTCCGAAGGCGGCCACATAGACTACGCCCCGCGCACCGCCATCGAACACGAACTCTTGAACTACATGCGTGATCAGGTGGCCGGGCGCGTCAGCTACGAACGCGTGCTCTCAGGGCCGGGGCTTTTCAACATCTACAGTTTCCTGCGCGACCACAAGTACGGCGAAGAACCGGATTGGCTGGCGGAACAGATCAAAGAAGGCGACGGTTCAGCCGCCGTCTCGGTCGCGGGTCTCGGCGGCAAGTCCGAGTTGGCCGTTAAAGCTCTCGATCTGTTCGCCGAAATTTACGGCGCGATGGCCGGCAACCTCGCCCTGATTCTGAAAGCGACGGGCGGCCTCTACGTCGGCGGCGGCATCGCGCCCAAGTTGATCGAGAAGTTGAAGGACGGCACGTTTATGCGCGCCTTCATGGACAAGGGGCGCATGTCCGCGCTCGTCAGCAACATCCCCGTGCGCGTCGTGCTCGACGACAAGACCGCGCTCTACGGCGCAGCCCGTTGCGCCCTAGAAGACATTTGATCAACTTCCAAAGTTAATTAAAACTTTATGCCAGCCGACCGTGCGACTCCGAATCTACAAGTCTTTTCAGACGCGTCCGAAGTGGCACGCGCCGCCGCGCTTCGTTTCATCGAAATCGCGCGCGAGAGCATCGCGGCGCGCGGACGTTTCAGCGTCGCGCTCGCCGGAGGCTCGACGCCGAAGCGGATTTACGAACTGCTCGCGAGCGATGAGTTAAGCCGCGAACTCGATTGGTCGCGGGTGCACATCTTTTTCGGCGACGAACGCTCGGTGCCGCCGGACGATGCCGAGAGCAACTATCGCATGGCAAACGAGGCTCTCCTCGCGCGCGTCGCGCTGCCGGAACAGAACGTCCATCGCATACGCGGCGAAGGCGACGCGGTCGCCAACGCGCGTCTCTACGAAGACGAACTGCGCGGCTACTTCGACGGCGAAGACTGGCCGCAGTTCGACCTCGTCATGCTCGGCATGGGCGACGACGGGCACACCGCCTCTCTGTTTCCCGAAACACGCGCGCTCGACGTGAACGCGGCATGGGTCACGGCCAACTGGGTCGAAAAGTTCGACACCTTCCGTGTGACCTTGACCGTTCCAGCCATCAATCAAGCGCGCCACGTGATGTTCATCGTCACGGGCGCGAGCAAGGCCGAACGACTCGCAGAAGTCCTGTACGGCGCACGCGAACCGCGACGCCTTCCTTCGCAACTCATTCAACCGCGCGAAGGCGCGCTCGCATGGTTTCTGGACGAAGCCGCCGCGAAACAACTAAGAAAGGATGAGGGATGAGGGATGAGGGATGAACAGGAATGACTCAAGAGAGCCGGTGCTTCTCTGATTCATCCCTCATCCCTCATCCTTTTTTGTTATGAGGCCAAAACGTGTCGCCATCGGCAGCGATCATGCCGGGTACGAGAGTAAGGAGTCGGCGAAGCGTGAGATCGCCGCGCTCGGCGTCGAGGTGGAAGACAAGGGGACGAACAGCCTTGAGAGCGTGGATTATCCCGACTTCGGCGCGGCGGTCGGGCGCGCGGTGGCGAGCGGCGAAGTCGAGCGGGGCGTCGTGATTTGCGGTTCGGGCATCGGCATCTCCATCGCCGCGAACAAGGTGCCGGGCGTGCGCGCCGCGCTCTGCTGGAACGAGGAGACCGCGCGCCTTGCACGCCAGCACAACGACGCCAACGTGCTCTGCATCGGCGCACGCTTCATCGAACCCGCACTCGCCGCCCGGATGATTCGCACGTTCCTTGAGACGGAGTTCGACGGCGGGCGACATCAGGAGCGCGTCCAGAAGTTGACGCAGTTGGACGAGGCGCGTTGAGCTATGTTGGACTCAAGTGTTGAAGTTTGAGACTGTCTTTATAAACTTCCTAAGAAACTATCCCGATTCTCATGCCAACCAAAGAACACGAACGTCTGAATGAGCCTTCGACGCAGCCGATTCATCCTTGGCGCAAGTGGGGGCCGTATGTTTCCGAGCGCGCGTGGGGCACTGTGCGCGAGGATTACAGCGCGGACGGCTCGGCGTGGGACTACTTTCCGCACGACCTCGCGCGCTCGAAAGCGTATCGCTGGGGCGAAGACGGACTCGCCGGGATTTGTGATCGTTATCAACTTCTAACCTTCGCGCTCGCGCTCTGGAACGGGCATGATCCGATCTTGAAAGAACGCCTCTACGGATTGGTGTCCAGCGAAGCCAATCACGGCGAGGACGTGAAAGAGTACTACTTTTATCTCGACTCGACGCCGACCCACTCGTACATGAAATACCTGTACAAGTATCCGCAGCGAGAGTTTCCTTACAGCAAACTGATCGCGGAGAATCAGGCGCGGCGCGGCGGCGGTCATCCCGAATACGAACTGCTCGACACGGGCATCTTCGACGACGACCGTTACTTCGATGTCTTCGTCGAATACGCGAAGGCTGCGCCGGAAGACATCTGCGTCCGCATCGAGGTCTTCAATCGCGGTGCGACGGACGCGCCGATTCATCTGCTGCCGCATCTCTGGTTTCGCAACATCTGGGCTTGGTGGCCTACGCCCTCCGCCGAACCGATCATCCGCGTGGGCGAGAGCGGCGAAGACTTTGTGAGCCTCGTCGCCTCCGACGAAGAGACGTGCGGGCTGCCGGGGCTGCCCTTCAAATATTGTCTAGGCACGCGCTATCTCTACGGCGAGGCGGGCGGCCAACTGCTCTTCACGGACAACGAGACGAACGCGCCGCGCGTGTGGGGCGCGGGCGCGCAGAGCCGCAAGCCTTACGTCAAGGACGGATTCCACCGCCACATCATCAACGGCGAAGCGACGGTTAACCCCGAGCAGCAGGGAACGAAAGCTTGCCTGCATTACGAGTTGACCGTTCCGGCGCACGGGTCGGTCGTTTTGAAACTGCGTCTGACGGATGAGAAGTTGAAACAGCCGCTCGCCGACGTGGACAAGATCGTGCAGGAGCGACGCAAGGATGCCGACGAGTTTTACGCCTCGATTCAACCGGCGAAGGCGACGGAGGACGAGAGGCGCGTGCAGCGGCAGGCGTTCGCCGGGATGCTGTGGAGCAAGCAGATTTACATCTACGACGTGCGCGCGTGGTTCGAGGGAGATAATCCCGCGCACCCGCCGCCCGAATCGCGCCGCCACATACGCAACACGCGCTGGTGGCACATCAAGAGCATGCGCGTGCTTTCGATGCCCGACAAGTGGGAGTACCCCTGGTTCGCCGCGTGGGATTTGGCCTTCCACTGCGCGCCGCTCGCGCTGGTTGATCCAGAGTTTGCGAAAGAACAACTGTGGCTCTTGCTCTTCGAGCAGTTTCAACATCCGAACGGGCAGATTCCGGCTTACGAGTGGGAGTTCTCCGATCTCAACCCGCCCGTCCACGCGTGGGCTGTGTGGCGCATCTACAATCAGGATCGCATCGTTTCGGGTAAGGCCGACCGCCTGTTTCTCGAAAAGTGTTTCCACAAGTTGCTGATCAATTTCGCCTGGTGGGTGAACAAGGTTGACAGTCAGGGCAACAACGTCTTTGAAGGCGGCTTCCTAGGACTCGACAACATCACCGTGCTCGACCGCAGCCACGAACTGCCGAACGGCGCGACGCTCGAACAATCCGACGCGACCGGCTGGATGGGCATGTTCTGTCTCAACCTCATGCGCATCGCGCTCGAACTGGCGAAAGAGAATCCGGCCTACGAAGCGCTGGCGACGAAGTTTTTCCAGCATTACGTCTATGTCGGCGCGGCGATGAAGAAGATGGGCAGCGTCGGTTATCAACTGTGGGACGAAGACGACCGTTTCTTCTACGACGTGTTGAGCTATCCGAACGGCGAGCATCACAAGTTTCGCGTGCGCTCGCTCGTCGGACTCATCCCGCTCTACGCCATCGAGCGCATCGAAGAAAACTGGATCAAACCCTTCACGCAGTTTCACCGCGAGATGCACTGGTTCATCGAGAACCGGCAGGACATCGTGCAGAGTTGCGTCCAGATCGTCGAGCACGAAGACCAGCGCGTCTATGTGCTCGCCATCGTCAATCAGGAGCAGATGCGACACTTGCTCGGACGCATCTGGGACCCACAAGAGTTTCGTTCCGATTACGGGTTGCGCAGTTTGTCGAAATATCACGAGGCGCACCCGTTCCATTTTGGCGGCAGCCAGGTGGGTTATGAGCCTGCGGAGTCGGTCGAGATGTTGAAGGGCGGCAACTCCAACTGGCGCGGCCCCGTCTGGTTTCCCACGACCTTCATGATGATCGAGGCGCTCAGAAAAGTGGGCAAGGCATACGGCGATAAGTTCGCGATAGAGAGTCCGGTCGCGGGCGAGCCGCCCGTCACGCTCGACGAC
>DASYMM010000205.1:0-12276 GCA_036009085.1 Pyrinomonadaceae bacterium
AGTCGCGCACGTACCCGCCGTCGGAGCGGACGACGGGCGGCTGCCCGCGCAGCACGGAGCGGATTGTGCCCGGCACGATGCGGTTCCAGTTGAGGTCGCCGCCGCCGTAGAAGTTGCCGCAGCGCGTGACGACGACGGGCAAGCCGTATGTGGTGGCGTAGGCTTGCGCGATGAGGTCGGCGCACGACTTGCTCACGTCGTAAGGATGGCGTCCGCGAAGCGGCGTCTCCTCGTCGTAGGGCAGCACTTCGCAGTCGCCATACGCCTTGTCGGACGAGGCCAGCACGATCTGTCGGACGGCGGGGCTGCGGCGGCAGGCTTCCAGAAGCGCCCACGTGCCCGCGACGTTCGACTCGAAGGTGGAGACGGGATTGCGATTCGCGATGCCGACAATCGTTTGCGCGGCGAGATGGATGACCGTGTCAACTTCATATTCGCCGAGCGTGCGTTCGAGTTGCACCTGATCGCGCACGTCGCCGCGCACGACCTTGACCCGTTCGATCAAACTAGCGCGCACGAACTCGCTCTGCGGCACCCAATCGCGCACCAGACACAACACATCCGCGCCCGCATCCAGCAGGCGACGCACGAGCCACCCGCCGACGAGGCCGGTCGCGCCCGTAACGAGCGTCGGGCGATCAAGCCAGAATCCTTTTTCCGTCATTCCCATACTTTCCAGGGCGCGCGCCGCTCGTGCCACAAGTTTTCCAGCAGACGCTTATCGCGCAAAGTGTCCATGCACTGCCAGAAATTTTCGTGCCGGTAGGCCGCGAGTTGGCGGTCGGCGACCAGACGTTCGAGCGCGTCAACTTCGAGGACGCTCTCGTCGCCTTCGAGATATTTAAAAATTTCCGGCTCGAAGACGAAGAAGCCGCCGTTGATCCAGCCTTCGCCGATCTGCGGCTTCTCCGTGAAGTCAACGACCATGTTGCCGTCAAACACGATGCCGCCGAAACGCGCGGGCGGGCGCACCGCCGTCACGGTGGCGATGCGTCCTTGTTCCCGGTGAAATTTGAGCAAGTTCTGCAAGTTAACGTCGCAGACGCCGTCGCCGTAGGTCAGCATGAAGGTGCCGTCGTCGAGGCACGACTCCAAGCGTTTCAGCCGCCCGCCGGTGTTGGTCTCCTGCCCTGTGTTCCTGAGGTGGACGAGCCAGTCTTCACATTCCCGATCCTGCTTATCCACCTGCCCCTTGCCGAGGTCAATGCTGATGCTGCCGTCGAGGCTGTAGTAGTCCATGAAGAAGCGTTTGATCACTTCGCCACGATAGCCGAGCGCAAGATAGAACTCTTTGAGTCCGTAATGCGCGTAATGCTTCATGATGTGCCAGAGGATCGGATGCCCGCCGATCTCGACCATCGGTTTGGGCTTGATCTCGGTCTCCTCGGACAGACGCGTGCCTAAGCCACCGGCAAGGATCACAACTTTCATGCAAGATATTCCTGAGTCGCCGCTCGTTCTAACCCCGGTTAAAAGATGGTGAGAGCGATGCCCTCATGCGATGTAGTTTGGCGCGTGCGATCTCCGTCCAACTCGGCGCGCCCATCAACAGGTAAGCCGCCACCACGCGCGCCTTTTGTTTGAGCGTTTTTCCTTCGTGGAAGGCGTTCACGAGGTTGGTCACTTCGTCGGCGATAATTTTATCCACGTCGTCCTGTCGCCACGGAATCGGACACTTATGACAGATCAATTCGCCCTGCGTTAAAGACTTCGAGACGTTTGAACCCATGCCCGCGATCAGGTCGGCTTCTTCCGCTTTCAACGGCTGCGCCGACGCAGGCGTCTTTCTCTCGATCTGCACCAGATTGCTTTGCACCTGATTCACGACCGTCTCCGCGCCCGTCGTCTGTGCGGCTGGCTGCGGCGTCGGGCTGCTGGCGCTGAACAGCGCGCGCGCACGCTTGAACGTCGCGTTGTTCCAGACATCGAAAAAGCCGTTCTTGATCGAGTAGTCGCCGAAATCCGTGTCTTCCCCGGCGGACGCGCAGCAGGGCGACACTTTACCGTTCGGGTTCAGCACGAAGATTCCGTATAACCACGAACAAGGGCGACCGCTTTTGTCGTGCTTGTCCGTCAGATTATGGAAGTAGTGATCCGGGTGATACATGTTGAACTCGGGCAGCGTGGACGGTTCAAAGCCCTCGTCATGCGGCGGGAAAGGCATGATCGCGGCTTCCGTCACGATCTGGTCTGCGCCCCACTCCCGGAACTCTGCCTGAGCCTGCGCGATCTGAGTTTCGTTATGCTTGAAGACGAGAAACTGCCAGACCACTTTCGGCGTCTGCACGCCTAATCTTTTCTTCGCCGCCTGAATCCGCAGCATGTTCTCGCGCACCAGATCAAGCTCACCGCGTATCCTGTACTTCGAGTTGGCTTCCGGCGTCGTCCCGTCGAGCGAGACGACCAACGTGTCCAACCCGCTCAGCACCAGCCGCTCGATATAATCGTCCGTCAGTTTCAGGCTGAGATTAGAACTGAGCAGGATATTGATCTCTTTGTCCTTGGCATAACGGATCATTTCGGGAGTCTGCTTGTGCAGCAGAGGCTCGCCCCAGTTGTACATGTAGAGGCTGAAGACGTAGTCGCCGATCTCGTCGATGGTGGATTTAAACAAGTCCCACTTGATGGTCGTCGAAGGACGCAGGCCGAGTTGGAGTCCGGTGGGACAGGCCGGGCAACGCAGGTTACAGAACAGGGTCGGCTCGATGTAGGCTTGCACCGGGTAATTACGCACGGCCTTGCTCTTCAAGGCCATGTTCACCCTGAGCTTGAGCACATTGGAATAAGCTTGCATTTTCTTCATGAGACACCTGCCCTTGTATCGGAGGAAAGACCGACTGCACCCGCGCTCGCCCGGAGCGGTTTATTCGTCCAGTTTAAAAGGGGACGAACCACGCCCATCATCGGTCCCCCGTAAAGCCCGCGCGCCGAATTGTCGTCTTCCAGCGAATCAACCACCTGAAACCGAACCGCATCGCGCTCGACGGCGTGGACGACGTTGCCGTCCAAAATCGTGTTGACGGAGACCGTCACCGTGATTGCTCCCTCGGCGAGAAGGTTGCCCGGCACAAAGCAGTTGGACACGCACGTCCCGACGAAATGCGGGTCTTGATTATCTATAAACTCGGCGGAGGTGCCAGCCGAAGAAAAGATGCAGATGCCCTCTTCGTTATTGCAGATGATTGCGGGCGACAGACGCTTCCCGGGCTGCAAAACATCATACTCGATCTCGATGTTTACGGGCTGGCGCACGTCCACCACGTCCGTCACCTGACCGTCCTCCGCACGCACGCGCACAGCCCGCAGTTTGACCACGTTGTCGCCGGGCGCACGCTCCGCCTGCGGCCACTCGCGCGCCCCGCTCGCCTCCAACCCGAAACCCAGGTAAGAACTGACCACGCGCGGCGCATCGCCGTCCTGCAATATCTCGCCGTCGTGGAGCAGGATGGCTCGCTTACACAGGCGCGCGACGGCAGACATGTTGTGCGAAACGAAGAGCACCGTGCGCCCCTGCTGGCTCACGTCCTGCATCTTGTCGAGACATTTTCGTTGGAAGCGCACGTCGCCGACGGCGAGCACTTCGTCAACGATCAGGATTTCCGGTTCGAGGTGAGCGGCGACGGCGAAGGCAAGGCGCAGGTACATCCCGCTGGAATAATGTTTGACGGGCGTGTCAACGAACTTCCCCATCTCCGCGAAGGCGACGATCTCGTCGAACTTGCGCGCGATCTCCATGCGCGCCATGCCGAGGATCGCGCCGTTCAGGTAGACGTTCTCGCGCCCCGTCAACTCCGGGTGAAAGCCCGTGCCGACTTCGAGCAAGCTCCCGACGCGCCCGTACAATTCGATGCGCCCCGTGGTCGGCTCTGTGATCCGCGACAGCAGTTTGAGCAGCGTGGACTTGCCCGCGCCGTTTCTGCCGATGATCCCGACCACTTCGCCCGGCTGCACGTCGAAACTCACATCCTTGACCGCCCAGAAGGTTGGCCGCGCGCCGTTCGAGTTGCGCCGTTGTAAGAGACGAAAGGGGGCGCGCACGGCGTTCGCCAGCGACTCGCGCAAACTCCCGTAAGGCGACTGTTGCGCGCCGATGCGATAACGCTTGCCCAAACCCTCTACCTTGATAATCGGTTTCATCTGTTTATTGCTAAATCACGTCGGCGAAGCTCTTCTCCATGCGCGTGAAGACCAGTGCGGAGCAGACCAGCAGGACGAGCGTGATGGCGGCGGACAAACCAACCGCCAGCCCGTTCAAAGGCTGGCCGAAGAGCGCCGCGCGGAAGCCTTCGATGATGCCCGTCATCGGGTTCAAAGAGAGCAGCCAACGCCATCGGTCGGGGACAGGGTAAATGACCGGGGAGGCAAACATCCAGACCTGAATCATAAACGGCAACGCGTAGCGTATGTCTCGATACTTCACGTTCAAGGCCGACATCAACATCCCGACGCCGAGCGCAAGCAGCGTCGCCATGACGACGAAGACCGGCAGCAGCGCGAGCCTCCAACGCAGTTCCACGCCGTAATAGATCATCAAAACGACCAGCAACCCGAACGCGATGGCGAGGTCAACCAAACCCGCCGCGACCGCCGCCGCCGGGATGAACATGCGCGGAAAGTAAACCTTCGTGATCAGGTTCGTGCTGCCGACGAGGCTGTTGCCGCCGTTGGCGACGGCGTTGGCGAAGAAAGTCCAGGGCAACAACCCTGCGTAGGCGAAGATCGGGTACGGCACACTGCCCGAATTGATGCCCGCCAGCCGCGCGAAAAAGAAGGTGAAGATGAGCATCAACAGCAACGGTTGCAGGAGTGCCCACGCCGCGCCCAACAAAGTCTGTTTGTAGCGCACTTTAACGTCGCGCCACGTGATGAAGTAGAGCAGTTCGCGATAGACCCACAAGTCTCTCAGGTTAACGCTGAGCCACGACTTGCGCGCCGCCACGACGACCAGCGGCTTGTCCGGCAAGCGTGGCGTGTTGGGCGGCGTGGAGCGTAAGGTCTCCGGGGTAATGGCGGTGCTCATCGGAATTTCGGCAGACTGGTGCGGGGAGAATCTTCTATTCGTGCCCGTCTCGACCGTTTCGTATTGTAAGATTGAAGCAATTTCTGTATTGTTGCGCAGACGCATCACCCTCACAACTTCATCGGCGAGATGCGCGCTTTGAGGGGGTTATATTTAATGACCCAGCAGTTTAGCCAAATGAACCGGCACCGTCAAGCAGGGGCAACAACGGGTAGCGAGTTGGCATCTGCTCATCTCGCGACTTGATCCGGCCGCTCACTTCGACCTTGCCGAGGTACGTCTTATAAGGATTTTCAGACGTGCGCGGGTCAACCTCACATGACCGTGAAAACTGGAAAGAGCGCTCGTCAAAGAGGATTGACGGGCTGGACTTTTTGCGGGGGATCGCCTCGCTGAGCGTCTGCTGGTTTCACCTGACCTCCTTCACTTACCACCACACGGACGGCTGGTTCTACAGTTTCCTGCGGACTTCCGCGTCTTACGGCTGGCTCGGCGTCGAAGTCTTTTTCGTCATCTCCGGTTTCGTCATCCCCTACGCGCTCCGCCGCGCGAACTACCGTCTGAGCGCATACCCGGCTTTCCTCCTGAAACGCATCATCCGGCTCGACCCGCCGTATCTGGTCGGCATCCTTATCTTCATCCTGCTCGCCTTCGCTTATGCCTTCCACACAGGCCGACCGCCGGAAGTAGAGGGCGCGCCGCTGACGTGGGCGCGCGTGTTGCTCCACCTCGGCTACCTGAACATGTTTTTCCATCAGGAGTGGCTGAACCCCGCGTTCTGGACGCTCGCCATCGAGTTTCAATACTACATCCTGATGGGTCTCGCCTTCCCTCTCTTCACGAGCGGGCGCAGGCAGGTGAGGCTCGCCGCGCTCGTGTGCTTCGCCGCGACGCCCTTTTTCAGCGGGCACGAACTGATGCCGGGCGGGGTTCCTTTCAGCACCTTTATCTTCCACTTCATGTTTCTGTTCCTGATGGGCATCACGACTTTCCAGTACCGCGTCGGCCTCTCGGGCGGGGCGGAATACGCGGCCACGCTGTCGCTCGTCACGCTCGGCGCGTTCGTCACGCTCGGCGCGCCCTCAACCGTCGCGGGACTCTTCGCCGTCAGCGTGATCTGTCTCTACAACCGCAAGAACGTGGTCTCCGACTTCTTCGGGAACATCTCTTACTCGCTCTACCTGCTGCACTGGCCTGTGGGTCATCTGGTGTTGAGCATTCTGGGCGGCAAGCTGCTCGGGGCGTCCGACGACGCGACGAAAACAGTCGTCCTGCTCGTCGCGCTCGGAGTCTCTTTCGCCGCGTCTTACGCGCTCTACGCGCTCGTCGAGAGACCCGCGCAGCGTTGGTCTTCTCGCATCAAGTACGTGCACGAAGGCGTCTCCGCGCCCGGCACACAGCCCGCCCGGCAAGTGCCGCACACGGTTCGGTAGCTTTCCGCTTTACACATCTTCGTGGCCTACTCTCCGTCTCCCAAATAGCCAGCGGCAAATACGGTCTTGCCGCCGGAGCGGCGACGGACAGTTATGCGCCGGCGAGTTTTTCAAACAACACTTCAAGCTCCTGCCAGGTCGCCAACCTATCCCTGCGGCGCGGACGCGAAATCCGGGTACTCCCGATCCCTCGCGATGATGATCCGTTCCTCGCCGCCGTTGTCAGGCCACACGATGCCGAAGGCCGGATCGTCCCAACGCACGCCGCCCGCCGATTCCGGCGCGAACACTTCCGACATTTGATAGAAGACCTCCGTGTCGTCGGCGAGCGTCTGGAAACCGTGTGCGAAGCCTGCGGGCGCGTAGAGCATACGGCGGTTGGTCGCCGTCAACTCGGCTCCGATCCATTGCCGGAAAGTCTCCGAGTCGGGGCGCAAGTCTATGATCACATCGTAGATCGCGCCCATCGTGCAGCGGACGAGTTTGGGCTGCGCGTGCGGCGCGTTTTGAAAGTGCATCCCGCGCAGCGTGCCCCGGCGGTGATTGAAAGAGATGTTGCATTCCAGCAAGCGCGCATCCAGCCCCCGCGCCGCGAATTCGCGCTCCGACCAACTGCGCGCGAAGAACCCGCGCGAGTCTTCGTACAACTCCTGCTCGATCACAAACGCGCCCGCCAGTTTCGTTTCGTTGAAGATCACGTCTCGTTCAATTCGCCCCGCAAAGATTCAGACTCGACTTTCTCAGCCCGAAGTCTAGCACGAAGGCCAGCGCGAGGCGTTCGCCGCAGTTAGCGTTTCTTGACACTTTTTCAAACGCACACCTATACTCCGTCACTTGATTCGACAACGAGCAGCCCAACATTTAGAAGCTATCTCTATCTCGGGAGGTCGAGGTGTGTCCGTCCGCATGAATCCATCCTCGCCCTTCCCGTCCTGTAGCGACAGACTTTGTGGACATTTAACTTAAGACAGGCATCTTGAAAGAGGTCTTGAGGCGGCCAGCACGCCTCTCATCAGAGACCTAGCGGAGACATTGTGAACCTTACAGAGCTTTTAGAAAATCCACCCCCGATTCACCAACTCAACGACGGCAACTTCATGCAGATGGGGCTTGCGCCCCAGGTTCTGGCCTTCATCGAATCGCGCATCAACGCCGACTCGCACACTTTGGAGACGGGTTCCGGTCTCTCCACCATCCTCTTCGCCATGAAGGGCGCGCACCACACCGTCATCACGCCCGCCGCCGCCGAGTTCGAGCGCATCAAGGATTACTGCCGTTCGCACAACATTGACACGGGCAAAGTCCAATTCGTCTGCGAACCGTCGGCGCACGCCCTGCCGCGCCTCGACCCAACGCCCCTCGATCTCGTCCTCATAGACGGGCTGCACGGCTTCCCCTCGCCCTTCATTGATTTCTTCTACACGGCTGGCAGGCTCAAGATCGGCGGCCTCCTCGTCATAGACGACATTCAGCTTCAACCCTGCACCTACATGAAAGACGTGCTCGCGGAACAGCCGCAGTGGAGTTGCGAGGCGGATTTCTCGCCGCGCTCGATAGTCTTCCAGAAATTGGCCGAAGGGACGGAGTGGGGCGACTGGACGGATCAGCCTTACGTTTTAAGGCACAGCGGGTACGACACTTCGACCCCCGCCAGCCGGCTCATCGGCCATCTACAACGCGGCGAGTTGTCCGTCATCGCCAAAAAAATCAAGCGCAGGCTCTCAAGCGATTAGTCCTGAAAGTTCGGGCGGGCGGGGCGCGTGTTCGTTGCGGCTCGAAGCGGCGCGGCCTGCCGGGCGTCATTTTTCAGGTCTGCGGGGGGAAATTTTTCTTTGACCTACCGCGACCGATTGTGTTAAATCCACTCTCACAAACATTGTAAGCGTAAATCAGTGCGTAATCTGCTTCGGTTCTATCCTCAGATTTTGTGCCTTTGCCATGTGGTCTGCGTTCAGGCGTTTGCTGCACCCAAACATCCGGGACGCTTCGGTCATTGAAATTATGCTCACAACGCAGTTGAGGTGAACATAGCAATTTTGCCCGGAGTACCAACAGATTTACGCGGATGCCCGAGTGGGCCGGGTGTCCGGCGTGCGTATCTTGCCCTGAATCCATTGAAGGAAAGAGGTAAACGATGAAAGAATCTCCTAAGGCTTTTAACTTCCCAGTTCTGAGAATTGGTCTCTGTTCCCTGATGTTTGTGGCGTTGCTGGTGGGAACTAACAACTGGACGAGCGTGAACGTGTCGGCCAATCACCCTGTGCTCGTGGAAGGCAATTGCGACAGCCCCGTCCCCGGCACAACCATCGTCAACATCGGCCAGTGCGGCGACTATGACGGCGACGGACGCATCGGCACGGCGGAAGACACAGACGGCGCAGACCGCATCTTCGGCACGCTCACTGCCGCGCTCGGCCCCGGCACGGGAGCCGCCGCCGGAACCGGCGCGAACAACAACGGTCGCATCACCATCGTCCGTTCGGGACGCTTTGCGGAATTTTTGCTGATCGGCAACCAACTCGCGGCCTATCCCGGCCAGGGTTCGGCGACGCCCGGCAACGTGACGATTGAAGCCGCGCCCGGCGTGGATGCAGACATTGACGCGGTGCTTCAGGGCGACCCGGCCGGCGGCAACACCGCCCGTCAGGCTGGCTACGCCATCGTGATCTATAACAACGGCACAACGCCCACCACCGTCGTCACCTTGCGCAATCTGACCGTTCGCAACTGGCTGCGAGGCATCTTTAGCTCGGGCAGCACGAAAATCAACATTGACAACTGCCGCATCGAAAACAACCGCGACTTCGGTATTTCCCTGACCGACAACGGCCAGGTCGTCATCTCCCGCTCGCAAATTCAGGGCAACGGCTTCCGCGTCCCCGTGACCGGCCCGTCCACTCCCGGCGCGGGCATCGGCATGGAAGGCTTCGTGCAACTGCGCGTCGTTGACAGCGTCGTCGCAAACAATTCCGGCCCCGGAATTATCAACTCCACGGGGGGACAACAATCGGGCATTGCGGCCAATCTCGTGCTCTACAAGGTCGTCACGGCCTTTAACACCCCCGACATCATGGGTGGATTTACCATCGCGCCGAACCCCAACCATACGAACTAGCCGACAAGTTCGACCGGCAAGTTTTGCGTGAAAGAAGAGGGGCGAGGGATGCGACTTGCAAGTCGCATCCCTCGCCCCTTTCATCTTCCTCCCGCCGCCATCCCCACGGCGCGCTCGTTTGTCGCGGATAAAAAAAACTTTATCGCCGCTCAAGCACGCGAGCGCGCCGTCTAATCCAGCGCGAAACTTTCCCGCCAGTCTCCGGCTTCGACAAACTCCGGCTGCGCTTCTTTCAAGAGCACGCAGGTTTCTAGGACGAGCGCGTCCATCTCCGTGCGCATGAAGCAGCGATAACTGTCTTCGGGCGTGCACACAATCGGCTCGCCACGCACGTTGAAACTCGTGTTGACGACGACGGGGCAGCCCGTCTTTCTCTGAAACGCTTCGATGATCTCCCAGTAGAGCGGATTCGTCTCGCGGCGGACGGTCTGGATGCGCGCCGAATAATCCACGTGCGTCACGGCGGGAATCTCGGAGCGCACGCTGTTCAATTTTTCGATGCCCCACAGAGCGCGTTCCGCTTCCGTCGCCTCGCGCCTGCGATGATGCACAACGTCTGCGACGAGCAGCATGTACGGACTATCCGTGTCGAGGTCGAACCACTCGCCCACCTGTTCGCGCGTCACGCTCGGCGCAAACGGGCGAAAGCTCTCGCGGTATTTGATCTTCAAATTCATCACCGACTGCATACGCGGCGAGCGCGCGTCGCCGATGATGCTGCGACCGCCGAGTGCGCGCGGCCCAAACTCCATCCGACCTTGATGCAAGCCGATCACTTTCTCCTGCGCCAGCAACTCCGCGACGGCTTCCGGCAACTCCTCGCGACTGTATTTTTTGTAAGGCAGATTCCGCGCACGCAGAAACGCCTCTATTTCTTCTTCCGTGTGGCGCGGCCCAAGGTAAGAACCTTTCATCCCGTCGGCGTAAGGCGGGATCGAGCCGTTTGCGCCGTTAGCCCCATTAGCATTGCGCGGCGACGCCCAAGTCCCTGCCTTCTCAGGACTCACGCGCGGCTGGCCGAGATAACGATGCCAGATGGCGAGCGCGATTCCGGCCGCGCCGCCCGCGTCGCCCGCCGCCGGTTGAATCCAGATGTCTTCAAACTTGCTCTCGCGCAAAATCCTGCCGTTGCCCACGCAGTTCAGGGCGACGCCGCCCGCCATGCAGAGTTTGCGCGCGCCCGTCTCGCGTTGCGCGTAAGCCGCCATCTTCAACATCACTTCTTCGGTGATGACCTGAATGCTGCGCGCCAAGTCCATCTCGCGTTGCGTCAGTTTCGCTTCGGGCTTGCGCGGCGCGTCGCCGAACAACTTCGCAAACGCGCGGCTCGTCATCTTCAAGCTGTGCGAGTAGCCGAAGAATTCGTGGTTCATGCGCAGGCTCCCGTCGTCGCTTATTTCGACGAGCCGTTCCTTGATGAGCGCGACATACTTCGGTTCGCCGTAAGGCGCAAGCCCCATCACTTTGTATTCGCCGCTGTTGACGCGAAAGCCCGTGTAGTAAGTGAACGCGCTGTAGAGCAGGCCGAGACTGTCGGGGAAGCGCAACTCTTTGAGCATGCTGATCTCGCTCGCGCGCCCGAAGCCGACGGAACTCGTCGCCCATTCGCCCACGCCGTCCAGCGTCAGAATCGCGGCCTCTTCAAACGGCGAAGGGTAGAACGCGCTCGCCGCGTGGCTCTCGTGATGATCGCCGAACAGCAGTTTCCACCCGAAATTTTTCGCGCGCCGCTTCGCGTCCTTCTTGTCCTCGATGCCCTCGACGCGCGCCATCTCCGTGCCGATCAAGTCCGACATCCAGAGCTTCTCTTTCATCCACGCGGGCATGGCTTTGAGGAAGGACGGAAAACCCGCCGGGGCGTAATCGAGATAAGTTTCGAGCAGTCGCTCGAACTTAAGAAGCGGCTTGTCGTAGAAGGCGACGTAGTCGAGCGTGTCCGTGGTCAGCCCGGCTTCGGCGAGACAATAGCGGACGGCGTTTGTCGGAAAACGATGATCGTGTTTGCGGCGCGTGAAGCGTTCCTCCTGCGCCGCCGCGACGATCTCGCCGTCCACGACGAGGCACGCCGCAGAGTCGTGATAGAAAGCCGATAGTCCGAGAATGCTCGTCACAAAAATTTACCTGACTTAAAACAGCGGGTAGAGGAACGGGGCGAGCGCGGAACTCTGCGCGAAGACGAGCGCAAGCCCCGTCAGCACGAGCACGACGATGATCGGCAGGAGCCAGTACTTCTTGTTGTATTTCATCAACTCCCACAACTGGAGTAGAACTTGCGATTTCGACATTAACCAACCGCCTTTTCGTCTAGTACATCTTTTCGTAGTGCTTCGGGTCCCGGCGTCGCTCGGTGTAAGGCTTCCAGTACGACTCGGCGCGACGCGCGCGGCGACCGAGCGGATCACCGCCAAAGAGTCGGCGCACGAGTCCGATGGGCGTCACGAAGAGGAAATAGACGACGCCTAAAATAACCCGCGTCATCACGAAGCCCATCGCTTCGGCCAGTCCCATCCAGAGGCGATTCGGCACGACGAGCAACTGCGGGCGAAGCGCGCCGAGCAGCGCGAGCGTCGCGCCCGAAACGAGCAGGAACGTCGAGAGCGCGGCGTATTTTCCGCGATACAACCACCAGCCGCCGAGCGCGAGCAGGACGCCGCCCACCAGCAGTCCGATGTCGCGCTCGGTGCGATAAGAACGCTTCTGTTGTAACT
>DASYMM010000206.1:0-2897 GCA_036009085.1 Pyrinomonadaceae bacterium
CGCCCCTCTGCGGCCTGGCTCTATGCCTCTGCGGTGAAGGCGAGCGAGTCAGTCATTCACCGCAGAGTCGCCGAGATCGCGCAGAGGGCACGCAGAGAAAAGCCCAAATTAGGACACTACATATCATGGAGCGGGAATGAGTCGGAAAGGTCGCGTAAAGGTGGAGTCGGGTGACGAGTGGGGCTTGAGGAGCAGCTAAAGAGGGCGTCAACTTTTTAGACGGTCGAGCCTGAAAAAAGTGTGGCGGAGAGGGTGGGATTTGAACCCACGGTGGAGTTTCCCCCACTCCGGTTTTCGAGACCGGTGCACTAAGCCACTATGCGACCTCTCCGCAGGGGAAAGGATGAGGGCGGAGGGATGAGGGATGAATAAGCAGAAGCACTCACTCTCTTGAATGCTTTCTCTGATTCATCCCTCATCCCTCATCCTTCATCCCTTCGTAAGCGACGGGCGCGGAAGAATGCTTGCATCAGTTCGCGGCATTCGGTTTCGAGCACGCCCGCCGTTAATTCCATTCGATGATTTAAAGAACTGTCGTCGCAGATGCGAAACACGGATTCGACCGCGCCCGCGCGTTCGTCTCGCGCGCCGTAAACCAGACGCCCGACGCGCGCCTGCACGAGCGCGCCCGCGCACATCGCGCACGGCTCAATCGTCGAATAGACGACCGCGCCCGTGAGCCTGTAGTTGTCAATTTTTCGCGCCGCCGCGCGCAGTGCGTTGATCTCCGCGTGCGCGGTCGGGTCGCAATCCGTGCGCGTGCGGTTTCCCGCGACGGCTAAAAGTTGCCCTTCTGCGCCGACGACGCACGCGCCGATGGGCACCTCATCGTGCTCCGTCCCGGCCTCTCGCGCCGCCTCCAAAGCCACGCGCATCCAGCGTGAATCGGCGTCTGCCTCTGCCTCTGTCTCAAACATATCACGCACGGAAGCTTTCAATCAGCCGCGAACGAAAACTGACTATAGGCACGCCCGCCCCCGCTGTCAAGCGAGCAGACTTTGACGCTTCGCGCTCCCGTCTGCGACACTTTGCGGCATGCCGAAACTCTCTCTGCGCGCGCGTGCGCCCTTCGATTTTGCGGCCACGGCGCGCTTCCTGCGCTTCGCCGACGCGGAGGCCGTGGACACTTTCGCACGCGGTCGCTACCGCCGCGCGATTCACCTCGGCGAGAGACTTTTCCTGCTCACAGTCGAAGCGCAAGCGACCGGCGCGCAGGAAGACATAGATGCGTCGCCGCAAGGCGCGGGCGCGTCGCGGGAAGCAAGCGCGCGGCGCGCCGTCGAAGTCACGCTTGCGCCGGAGCGTTTGGCGACGCCGGAGATTTTGGACGAAGCGGCGCGCACGGTGCGCGACATGTTCAGCCTCGAACACGACCTCGCGGGCTGGCGCGCGCAACTCACGCGCGATCCCTTGATGCGCCGTCTCGAAGCCGAGCATCGCGGCCTGCACCTGCCGCGCTGGCCGACGCTCTTTGAAGCATTGACGACCTCGATCCTCTTGCAGCAGATCGCGACGAGCGTGGCGATCACGTTCAGGCGTCGCGTCGTCGAGCGTTTCGGCGAGCAACTCGAAGTTGACGGTCAAACATATTTCGCCTTCCCGCGCGCCGAACGGGTGGCGCGTGCGAGCGTCGAAGAGTTGCGCGCGCTCGGCTTGTCGAACGCGAAAGCGACGTGCATCGTCGAGGTGGCGCGCGCGTGCGCTTCCGAAGAACTCAGTTCCGCGACGCTTGCGCGGGAGGATAACGAAAGCGTCATCGCGCGGCTTTCCGATTTGCGCGGCATCGGTCGGTGGACGGCGGAGTGGGTCTTGATGCTGCACTTCGGTCGGACGGACGTGTTCGCCGCCGCAGACCTCTTTTTGCGGGGCGTCGTCGTCAAGTATTACAACCGTGGCGCGTTGATGAGCGAGCGTGAGATTCGCGCGTTTGCGTCGAAGCGTTGGGGCGCGTTCGGGTCATACGCCGCGCTCTACTTCCTCGCAGGCATGCGCGCCGGAACTATCACGCTCAAAGCGGAGCGCGTGTTATCATCCAAGAAGATTGTGAGCGCGCCGACGCCGAAGCGCGCGCCAAGGAAGACGACCAACCGACAAGATGAAACCTGAGATGCGCCCCAGACCACAGACCGGCTCGTTGTCCGGCGGCGAACGCCAAAACACGGGCGGGTTTCGTCCTCCCGTCGCGCCCACGAAAGAGACCCCCACCACTGCCGCAACCTCCCCGGATTCTTTCACGCTGCTCGGTCGCAAAATTTCGCCCGCCGAATTCAACACGGCGATGGTGCACTTCTATCGCGGCGAGGTGCAGCGTTCAAATACCTGGCGCAATCGTCTCGACACGACGACCAACTGGGCTGTCTTGACCGCAGGCGCGACGCTCTCCTTCGCCTTCAGTTCAGCCGAGAACCCGCACTTCGTCATCCCGATCAACTCCGTGCTCGTCGCCTTCTTTCTCTTCATGGAAGCGCGCCGCTATCGCTATTACGAAATCTGGGCGAGCCGCGTGCGCGTGATGGAGACGGGCTACTTCGCACAGATGCTCTCGCCGACCGGCGTGCAAGATCAGGAGTGGGCGGAGCATCTCGCGGCGGACATGCGCGCGCCGCACTTCACGATCAGCGAATGGGAAGCCGTCGGGCGTCGCCTGCGTCGCAACTATCTCTGGATTTTCATACTGCTCGCGGTAAGTTGGAATCTAAAAGTTTACCTGCATCCGTTTCCCGCGCGCAGCCTCGGCATGTTTATCAATCGCGCGGCGATAGGCTCGCTTGGCGGCGAGTTCCTGCTGCTGTTCGGCGTCGTCTTCAACGCGGTCGTCTTTATCTTCGCCTTCGCCACCGTGCGTCTGAAACAGGCGACGGGTGAGGTGTTGCCGGATCACGACTTTTCCTTCCACC
>DASYMM010000207.1:0-12428 GCA_036009085.1 Pyrinomonadaceae bacterium
CCGCAGCGACTCGCGGCGTCTGCTGCTGCGACGGGCGCGCTTCAAACTCAAGCGCGACGAGCAGCGACTTCCCGATCTCTTTGGCACGCGCCTCTTCCGCCTTCGGCAACGCCGCAGCGATCTTCCCCAGAGCCTCCGCCGCACGCGCGCGCACGCTCGCCGCTTCCGTAACGCTCGCGGCGGTCTTGCGTTCGATGATCCTTAACAAACCTTCCGTCGCCGCGCCCGATTCCGTCTCGCCGAGCGCGAAGGCCGCCGCAGCGCGCACGCGTTCGTCCTTGTCGGTTTGGAGCAGCGCGAGGAGCGGCGCGACCGCGCGCCCGTCGCCGATGCGTCCCGCTCCGAGCGCGGCGCGTGCGCGCACGCTTGCGTTCGCATCCGAGAGCAGCGCGCCGAGGTCTGCCGCGTCGAAGCGTCGCTCGTCCTCCGCGCGCACGATGCGGAGCAGAGTCTCTTCGGGAATGGACTGCACGCGTGCGGGCGCGCGCCGCGTCGCCGGACGCTTCGCCTGCGCGAACGCTTGTTGGACGCCGCCGCCACTGAATAGCGTGCAGGCGAAAAGCATGAGCACGGCGGCGCGCGCGGGGCGAACAGGCACAGAGAAGTGGCTTGAAGTTCGAGTCGGAAAAGTTTTGTTCATGAGATTAGCTTAAAGGAGCAGCGCAAATATGATAACACTTCGC
This sequence comes from Pyrinomonadaceae bacterium, assembly GCA_036009085.1. Lineage (GTDB taxonomy): Bacteria > Acidobacteriota > Blastocatellia > Pyrinomonadales > Pyrinomonadaceae > JAIVJZ01. The sequence continues at coordinate 684 of DASYMM010000207.1, forward strand.
GCGGTGGCTCCGGCGGCATTCAGGAAATTATGAATTATGTATGGGGGAGACGCGCGGCCTCTGTCAAGCCTCTCGGCGGACGGCCTGCCTGCGAACAATCAATACACCACAAAGACACGAAGACACAAAGTTCGAGTTACACGTTTTCTTTGTGTCTTCGTGTCTTTGTGGTTAAACGTTTTTCCGCTTCAATCCAATAACTCGACTTCGACGAGCGCGTCATAGAAGGTTGCGCCGCCGCCCATGTCGGTCAGGGTTTGCGCGGTCAACTGGTTGATGTTCGTGTTGCCCGGCGAGAGTTTGTTCCACCAGACCGAGGGCGAGACGACGACGCCGGGGCGTGCGCGCGTCGTGACTACAGCCGTCAGTTCGCACACGCCGCGTTCGTTCGAGACGCGCACGCGGTCGCCGTCCGAGATGCGTCGCTCCCGTGCGTCCTCCGGGTTGATCTCGACAAAGGGGCGTCGCTCTTGTCTCACCTGTTTGGAAAGATTCGCAAAACTCGAATTGAGAAACGCGTGCGCCGCAGGGCTGATGAGCGCGAGCGGAAAACGGCGCGCGAGTTCCGGCGCGCTCGCGCGAGATTCGCGCGGCGGGATGAACTCTGCGACGGCGGGCAAGCCTTGCGCTTCGAGTCTCGCGCTCGTGAGTTCGCACTTGCCGGAAGGCGTCGGGAAATTTCCGGCGGCGAAGGGCGCGAAAGTTTCCGGCACGTTCAGACGCATCCAGCCGCGTTCGCGCAAGCGTTCGAGCGTGATGCCTTCGAGCGCGGGATGCTCCACGTCAATCGCCTGCCGCGCGATCTCCTCGTCGGAATCCTTGAAACAATCTTCCTCAAATCCCAGGCGCGCGGCGAGCAGACGAAAGACTTCCGTGTTCGGCTTCGACTCGTGCAGCGGCTCGATGGCCGGTTCGTTGATGGTGAGATAGAGATGGCCGTAAGCCTTGTGCAGATCGAAATGCTCAAGCTGCGTGGTCGCGGGCAGCACGATGTCCGCGTAGTCGCACGTGTCGGTCATAAACTGTTCGTGGACGACCGTGAAGAGATCGTCGCGCCGCAGGCCCGCGAGCACCTTCGCCTGTTCGGGCGCAACCGCCGCCGGGTTGGAATTATAGACGTAGAGCGCACGGACGGGCGGGTCGTCCGTTCGCGTCAACGCGTCGCCGAGTTGCGACATGTTGAGCGTGCGCGGGCGCGGAGTAGGAATCAGGTCCGGGCGTTCGAGCGCGTGGCGGTTGACGGGGAAGGTGCTGCTGGTGGAGAGGAGCGCGCCGCCCGCCGCGTCGCGCCATGCGCCGGTGACGGCGGGCAGGCAGGTAACTGTGCGCACCGCCATGCCGCCGCCCGCGTGCCGCTGCATGCCGTAGTTGAGGCGAATGACGGCGGGGCGCGTCGTGGCATATTCGCGCGCGAGCCGCACGATTGTCTCCGCATCGACGCCGCAGATTTCCGCGACGCGCGCGGGAGAATATTCAAGCGCGCGTTGTCTCAAATCCTCTGCGCCGACCGTGTGCTGTGCCAGATAGTCTTTGTCCTCCAAGCCTTCGGCGAAGATGACGTGCATGAGGCCGAGCGCGAGCGCGGCGTCCGTGCCGGGGAGGAGCGCGACGTGCTCGTCGCACTGGTCAGCCGTGCGCGTGCGGCGCGGGTCAACGGCGACGACGCGCGCGCCCTTGTGTTTCGCTTCGAGGATGAACGGCCAGAGATGCACGTTGCTCGTGATCGTGTTCGTGCCCCAGAGTAGGATGAGGCGCGCGTCTGTGAAGCGTTCGGGGTCTGTGCCGATACGTGCGCCGATGGTGGCGTCGTATCCGGCGGAGCCTGCCGAGGCGCAGATCGTGCGGTCGAGGATGGACGCGCCGAGGCGGTGGAAGAAACGCCTGTCCATTGATTCAGACTGGACGAAGCCCATCGTGCCACAATAACTGTAAGGCATGATCGTCTCCGCGCCTTCGCCCGATGCGGCAAGCGCGCGGAAACGCGACGCGATCTCGTCCAAAGCTTCGTCCCAACCGATGCGCTCGAAACGCGCTTCACCCTTTGCGCCCGTGCGCCTGAGCGGAGTTTGCATGCGTTCGGGACTGTGCGTGCGCTGTTCGTAGTTGGCGACTTTGGTGCAGAGCGTCCCGCGCGTGACCGGATGCAAGGGGTCGCCCGCGACGCGCACGGCGCGACCGTCTTCCACCGTCACGAGCATCGCGCACGTGTCCGGGCAATCATGCGGGCAGGCCGCGCGAACTATCTTGAGTTTATCTTTCAGTTTCGCCCTCATCTTCTTCCGGCTTGAGATATTCCTGCGCGCTGTGCCTGACGCGAAGCACAAACACCGTCTCGCCTTCGACAGTAAAAAGTATCCGATACTTCCCGTAGATAAGTTGGCTTATCTCTTCCTCGAAAAACACGCTCTCCGGCGCGAGCGGGCAGCGCAGCGGATTCTTTTCCAGCGAGCGGAAGGCTTTCAATAGACCTTCATACCAATGAAGCGCAACCGCTTCTGACCCCTCGTTAATCCAGAAGTAGGCTTCGCCCGCGTCCACCAGAGCTTTGTCCGTCGGCTCGACGCGATACGTCGTCGTCATCGTTTTTTCGGGGCGCGAATCTTCTTCCGCATCTCTCTGTCAAACACGTTGACCGACATCGTTTTCCCCTGCTTGACGGACTCCAACCCTTCCCGCACCGCCTCGATGGTCTCCGCCCGGTCAAGCAACTCAAGCATGCGCTGGTAGCTTTCCGCGTCCTGCACGACGATCTCGGCTTTCCCGTTGACCGTGAGGACAAGCGGATTCCCGCTCTTCTTGATCTTCTTCACGTACTCGTTAGTATTACGCTTGAAGGCGGTGAGCGATTCAATATCTTTCAGGCTGATCATAAATACCTTTCTCTTCGACGAGCATGCAATAAGATGCTAATTCAACACGTAGGAGTTTAGCAAACATTTCCCCGTGCAAACGTGCCGTTCAATTGTGCGTCGCTGGTGTACGTAGTTGGCGAATACCTTTATAATTTACCGGATGGCAATTATGACACAAACATCGGAACAGAGCGTGCTCGACGCGCTAAGCAAAATCGTTGACCCGGACTTGCACAAGGACATCGTCACGCTCGGATTCATCAAGGATTTGCGCATTGACGGCGGCGAGGTTTCGTTTCGCATCGTCTTGACCACTCCGGCCTGTCCGGTCAAAGAGGAGATGCAGGCGCAAGCTCAACAACTCGTCGGCGCGCTTGCGGGCGTCTCTAACGTGCGAGTTAAGATGGACGCGGAAGTGCCGCAGGGGCGTGGCCTCGGCGAGAAGGTGACTGTGCCGGGCGTGCGCAACATCATCGCGGTCTCTTCGGGCAAGGGCGGCGTCGGCAAGTCAACGGTGGCTGTGAACATCGCGGTCGCGCTCGCGGCTGATGGCGCGCGCGTCGGCTTGATGGACGCGGACGTGTATGGGCCGAACGCGCCCTTGATGCTCGGCGTCAGCGCGTCGAAGCCGGAAGTGGCGGGCAATAAGCTTTTGCCCGTCCGGGCGCACGGCCTCTCGATGATGTCCATGGCGATCCTGAAGCCGGGCGACGAGCCGATGATCTTTCGCGGCCCGATCCTGCACGGTCTCGTCAGGCAGTTTTTACAGGACGTGCTCTGGGGCGAACTCGACTACTTGATCGTTGACATGCCGCCGGGCACGGGCGACGTGCAACTCTCGCTCGCGCAACTCGTGCCCGTGCAGGGCGCGGTGCTCGTGACGACGCCGCAGGAAGTGGCCGTGGCCGACGTGCGCCGCGCGCTCCGTATGTTTGAGACGGTGCAGGTGCCGGTGCTCGGCATCGTCGAGAACATGAGTTATTTCGTCGCGCCGGATACGGGCACGCGCTACAACATCTTCGGCGAAGGCGGCGGGCAGAAGTTGGCCGACGCTTACGACGTGCCTTTTCTCGGCGCAGTCCCGATGGGCTTGGACGTGCGCGAAGGCGGCGACGCGGGCGTGCCAGTCGTCTTGAGCCATCCCGATTCGCCGCAGGCGGCGGCGTTTCGCCACGTGGCGGAAGAGGTCGCGCGGCAGGTTTCGATTGAAGCGATGAAGCCTGAACTCAAGGTGGTGGTGACGCAGGCATAAAGCCGTCAGTGGTTAGTCGCCGGGTGTTCGTCACAGCTATTCTTTGCTTGTGGCTGGCGGGCAAGGCGGTTAATATTAGCAGCACGGTTGCTCTGAACAACGGACAACACGTGACTGACATCTAAACGACGGTTAATTTTACCGCATACTGATTTACGGAATATTTAGAGGAGAAAGAACAATGTCAACAGCAACGATGCCGACGGTGACGCTCAACGTCACGGAAAACGCGGCCACAGAGATCAAGAAGTTTATGGCGAGCGAAGAGGGTTTGCCGGAGACGGCCGGCCTGCGCGTGCGCGTGGTGCCGGGCGGTTGCTCCGGTTTCCAGTACAGCCTCAACATCGAAGAGGAATCGAAGCAGGGCGATCATGTGACGGACGCGCACGGCGTGCGTCTCTTCGTTGACATGTTCAGCATGCAGTATTTGAACGGCGTGGAAATCGACTACGTCAACGGCGTGATGGGTTCGGGCTTCACCTTCAAGAATCCGAACGCGACCGGCGGCTGCGGCTGCGGTTCTTCGTTCACCGCCTAAGCGAAGTTTAATAGTTTCTTCAAGGAAGACGCGGTCGCGTGAAAGCGCAGGGCGCGCCTTCGCTCTTTTAAAGGGGCGACGGGCGCGTTCCGGCTTTCGCGTACCGCGTTTTTCCTTTCTGTTGTACACTCGCACGCACAGCAATCAACTTAAAATTTCTCTCAGGAGCAAAGCCTAAGATGCCCGTAATCGAAGCTGAGACCGCCACAGGCACGCAATCACTCGAAGCTGAACAGGGACGCAAACTCGTCCTCGCCATCGAAGACGCCGGAATTGACATCCTGCACCGCTGCGGCGGCAACGCCAAATGCACGACCTGCCGCGTCGAAATTCTCGCGGGCGACCCCGGCGAGATTGGCGAAGCGGAACGCACGCGCCTCGCCGCCGAGACCGGACTCGCCGAAAACGTACGCCTCTCCTGCCAGGTGCGCGTCGCAGACGATCTCAAAGTGCGCGTCCTGCGCCAGGCCAGCACCACCAACCTCGCGCCGGGAACCAGACCCAGCGAAGAATAGAGGTCAGAGGTCAGAGGTGAGAGGTCAGTAGAAATCAGTTCTGGTTTTAACTGACCTCTGACCTCTAGCCTCTATAGTTATTGCGCCTCGTTTCGCTTGGTGTTAATCTTTCGCGCGTAACATCCGGCAAGCAAGCCACACCACAATCAAGTAGAAAATTTCGGAGGTCATATGCTGATCGAGTCGTCCGTTCATCTCCCCTTCGGTTTCGCGATGCTGCAAGAGATTTTCCATGCGCCGGGTGCTGAAGCCCTCGTGCGCACGCTGCTGCGTTGGAGTCACTTCGTTTTCGGCATCACGTGGATCGGATTGCTCTACTTTTTCAACCTCATCAATGTCCCGTTCCAGAAGGGCATTGACGCTGACACGAAGAAGAAGGTGAATCCAGACCTGCTCACGCGCTCGCTCTGGTACTTCCGTTGGGGCGCACTCGGCACCGTGCTCGTCGGCTTGATGTACTATGCGATGTACATCCTCAAGGGCGACGTGGTGAACGCTAACGCCGATGGCGCGAACGCCAACACGTGGCTCATCCTCATCGTCTGGCTGATCATCGGCATCGCCACTTTCGCCATCGAGTTTTTCATCATCACGCGCGTTCCCGCTCTGACGAAAGACGGGCGTGTGCTCGCCGTCATCATCGCCATCCTCGTGATCGTCATGGCGTGCGTCATCGTCTACTGGCTGAACTCATCTCTGACCTCGCCTGACGGCGACAGCTACGCGAGCAACAAGACTCTCTCCATTGGCATCGGCGGCGCGCTCGGCCTGATCATGCTGCTGAACGTGTGGGGCATCATCTGGCCTTCGCAAAAGCGCATCATCGCCGCCACCGCCGGCACGGGGCCTGCCGCGCCGCCCGAACTCGCGCGCCGCGCTTTCCTCGCCTCGCGCGCCAACGCATGGCTCTCGCTCCCCATGCTCTTCCTGATGGCGACTTCGCACGGCGACTACGTTATCCTCGGCAAATGAAGCAGTGACGAGTGACGAGTGACGGGTGACAAGTTGGAACAGAGAACCTGTTTTAACTTGTCACCCGTCACTCGTCGCTGTTCTTGTCGCTGTTTTGTTCCTTTGGCGGTGAGGCGTACAATTGCTGTCATCATACGGAAACAGTAAGGAGAAAAGATGATTGCAAATAATACCTACAAGCCGAAGCAGTTCGACTTGAGCGGCTTGAACGGCATCTCCGACAAAACTTTGGAGTTGCATTTCAAACTTTACGAGGGCTACGTCAAAGAGACGAACAATCTCTCGGAGCGCATCGCGAAGTTTCTCGAAGACGGCAAAGTTGATCAGGACGAAATGCCCGCCTATTCGGAACTCACGCGCCGGCTCGGCTTCGAGTACAACGGCATGGTCTTGCACGAATATTACTTCGGCAACATGAAGCGGCAGGGCGCGGGCGATCCGGCTCAGACCTCTAACTTCATCAAAGCGGCGGAAGAGAGTTTCGGCAGTTACGACATCTGGAAGGCCGATTTCGTCGGCATCGGCAAGATGCGCGGCGTCGGTTGGGCGATGTGCTACCAGAACCCCGCGAACGGTCGGCTCTCGAATCACTGGATCACTCTGCACGAGACGGGCAACGTCTCCGGCTTCACGCCCGTCCTCGTGATGGACGTGTGGGAGCACGCATTCCTGCTGGACTACAAACCCGCCGAACGCCCCAAGTACATCGAAGCCTTCTTCACGAACATTGATTGGGACGCGGTCGAAGGGCGTCTCAAGACGACTACGGCGTAAGCGAAGGGGAAAAGGGGAAGGCTAGGCACACCGCTAACCTTTACCCATTTCTTTCTATACTCTCCCTGCGCCATCACTCGAACAATTCATAGGAGGCCGAGTTAAATGAAACTTCCCGCACGTCTCTCCACGCCCCGCGCGCTCTACACCATCTTACTCATCGCTCTCGTCGTCGCCTCGTCGGCCTGCACGAACGCCGACAACACGAACGCCAACACGACCGCGACCACGAACGTCACGCCGCCCCCGGCGGGGTCGCCCTCGCCGCAAAATCTGACCGTCGCGGAACGCCCGCAAAAGATCAAGGATCAGATGACGGCGCGCGGTGAGCAGGACGAAGCCGCGCCGACCCTGCGCTTCGTCGAGCCGCGCGACGGCGCGACCGTCACAGGTTCGACCGTCAACGTCAAACTCGCGCTCGCGGGCGAACTCAAAGGCTACAAGCCCGCCAAAGACCCCGCGACCGGCATGGGCAACCACATCCACGTCATCCTCGACAATCAGCCTTACGAGGCTTACTACAATCTCGACCAGCCGTTTGAACTGCGCAACGTCACCGAAGGCAAACACACTCTGCGCGTCTTCGCCTCGCGCCCCTGGCATGAGAGTTACAAGAACGCAGGCTCTTTCCAGATGGTCACGTTCACGGTCAAGGGCGGCGGCGACGCCACCAAGCCGACGACCACCGCGAGCGGCCAGACGATGGCCGACAACAAGAACGCGAACGCGGCGAACGCAAACGCCAACACGGCCAATGCGAATGCCGCTAACGCCGCTAGTGCTAATGCTTCGCCGTCGCCCGCGCGCGAAGGCAAAGAGATGGCGTCGAGTCAGGCCGGAGAGATTGACGCGTCGAAGCCGCTTTTGACCTACAGCCGTCCGAAGGGCGACTACAAGGGCGCGGACGCCGACGCGATCATGATTGATTTCTGGCTGACGAACGCGAAGCTGCAAGGCGACGGCGGCCAGTATCGCGTGCGTTACTCCGTGGACGGCGGCGAGCCGAAGTTCATCGAAACGTGGCAACCGATCTGGCTCGCGGGTTGGACGGCGGGCAAGCACACGGTCAAAGTCGAACTCGTGGACAAGGACGGCAACGTCGTCGAAAACGGCAACTACAATTCCACTTCGCGCGACATCAACGTCACGAAGTAGTAGGGTTTTCACCACAAAGACACGAAGACACGAAGAAGCCTAAGCCCTCTTCGTGTCTTCGTGTCTTTGTGGTTAAATTCTTCCGATGAACTCAGCCGAACAGAAGCGCGAACTCTTCGCCGCCCTCGCCGCGGAGGCCGCCGCGTGTCGTCGCTGCGAGGCGATGTGCGGGCGCACGGCGGTCTTGAGCGAGCGCAACGGCAGCGTCGCGGCGCGCGTGATGTTCATCGGCGAAGCGCCGGGCAGGCAGGGCGGCGACCGCACGCGCGTCCCTTTTTCCGGCGACCAATCAGGCCACAACTTCGGGCGTTACATCGCTTCGATCAACCTCGCGCGCGAGCAAATCTTCATCACAAACTCCGTGCTCTGCAACCCGCGCAAAGAGTCCGGCGCGAACCGCAAGCCGACGACGAAAGAGTCTCTAAATTGCGCCGCGTTTCTCGCGCGCCAGATCGAACTCATCGATCCGCAGGTCGTCGTCACGCTCGGAGCAGTCGCGCTTGCTGCGCTCGGTCGCATTGAGTATCATCAATTTTCACTCAAAGAATCAGCCGGGCGCGTCCGCCGCTGGCGCGGGCGTCTGCTCGTGCCGCTGTATCATCCAAGCCCGCAGGTGCTCGCCTCGCACCGGCGCGAAGACGCGCAACTACGCGACTATGCGGCAGTCGCACGCGCCATACGGCAAAGCGCGCAAGGCGAGACGAACGCAACACAGGCGCATTGAACAGCGTCGAAAGTTTTCTGACGAAGCATGAGCGAAACGGTCGAACAACTGACGATTCAAAAGCTGCCGCTCGAAGAGTTGCACCGGCAGCACGGCGCGACCTTCGCGGAGCGCGACGGCTGGCTGCTCCCGTCCGCCTACGGCGACGCGCGCGCGGAATACGAAGCGGTGCGCGGCGCGCAGGGCGCGGGGCTGATCGATCTCTCCGCGCGGGGGCGCATCGAAGTCGGCGGCGCGGAGGCTGTGCAATTCTTAAACGGCCTCATCACCAACGACGTGAAGACGCTCGCGGCGGGCGCGTGGATCCACGCCGCCTTCCCGAACGTTCAAGGACGCCTGCTCGCCAGCGTCCGCGTCGCGCGACCGGCTGCGGAAGTCAGTTTTCTTATTGACACCGAACCCGCCACGCACCAAAAAGTTTTTAAGTCGCTCGAACGCTTCACGCTCGCCGGAGACTTTCGCGTCAAAGACGTGACTGCGGAGACGGCGCAGTTTTCCCTGCGAGGCGCGCGGGCGGGCGCGTGCATCGAGTCGGTGTTTGGCGACGAGACGCTCGCGCAAAACGGGCAGCGGGAAAGTGCGCCGTTCGTCGCGGTCGTCGCATTCGTCGCATTCATCATTGGGCGCGAGTCTCATCAGATGACGATCTTACGCGCGACGCACACGGGCGAAGACGTTTTTGATCTCGTCTGCGGGCGCGACGCGGCGTTTGATTTGTGGAATGCGTTGACGGAGGCGGGCGCGCGTCCGGTTGGCTACGATGCCTTTGAAGTGTTGCGCGTCGAGGCGGGCGAGCCGCGCTACGGTGTGGACGTGTCCGAAACGAACGTCGTGCTCGAAGCGGGGCAGGAAGACGAAACGGTCAGCTACACCAAAGGCTGCTACATCGGGCAGGAGATCATCGCGCGCATACACTGGCGCGGCCACGTCGCCAAACGCCTCGCCGGACTCGTCTTCGCCGAAGACGAACAGGAACTCGACGCGACGGGCGCGAAAGTCAGAAGCCCCGACGGCAGAGAGATCGGGCGCATCACCTCCACAGTCTTTTCGCCGCAACTCGGTCGCCGCATCGCCCTCGCCATTCTCAAATACGATTACCTGCAACCGGGCACAAAGGTCTCGGTCGTCGTGGGCGAAGAAGAACTCGCCGCTCAAGTCTCGTCGCTTCCTTTCACGCGCGGGAGTTGGCACAAAGCACCCGCGCCCGTTGACGGCAACAACAACGCAGACGACGGGGAGACGACATCTTGAGCGAGCAGCCACCCCTCGACAGTAACACTCCCCCGGCAGCCGCCCCCGCCGCCGACTCTCCGCGCGATCTCGATTTCGAGCAGGCGCGCCTCGCCTATTCCATCGTCGAATCGCTCCTCGAACACACGCAAGTCTTAAGTGACCTCCTCGCGCTCATGGCGCAAGTCATTGACGAAGACACCACCAAAGCCCTCACGCAGACGCCCAACTGGGCAGCCTACCTCGAAAGCCGCCGCCGCATGGAAAGCACCCGCGCCGACGTAGAGAAGTTCACCGAAATATTGAACAGGCTTGGTGAGAACAAAGAAGTCTAACGCTGGAATTGAGCGGCGGCGAAAAGCATCCAAGTTAAAGTTACCACGTAGCGATTAAAGAGAAGCTATCTCTCAAGTACCTTTGCAATCGCCAAATGATGATTAAAATCTGGCACGGCAACTCTATCGAATAACAGTGCGCCTCGTTTCAGAAATTGTTTGGCGACGAACAAGTGCACGCCGTCCATAACTCCAATGGACTCTCTCATAATTCCCCTAAATTGGAAGCCTTTCGGTGTTTGTGGCCTACCGCCAATTATACTGCGCTCGCGGTATAACGTTTCAAATGAGCGGGTTATACAGCGAGCCGTAGTATGACTACGCTTCCAGCATAGTATCTGAGATTGTCAAATACCAAAAAACGGAGGCTGGTTTTCAAGATCAGCAGGGTATGAAAGTCGCTTTGCGTGCCGGAAAATTTCGTCCCGTCCGGCAGGCGGGTCAACTCAAAAAAGCGAGGGCTGGTTTTCAAAGTCTGCGGGCGCGACGACGGGGGGGGTGAGCAGGCGTTTGAGTTTGTAGGCGGACGCGGGCGCGTGGCCTTCGTAGTAGTTGCTGAAGTAGGCATAGACGCGCGTGGCGCGGGCTGAGAGGCGGGTGATGGCTTCGCTCCACAGTTGGAGGTTTGCGTCCTGCGGGCGTTGGAGGATGTCGAAGCGCGTGAGGTCGCGCGCGCCCATGAAGCGTAGGTAGGCGAAGTCTGCGGCGACGTGTTCGACGGTGCGAAAGAGCGTGCGGCGTGCGATCCATTCGCCTTCGACGAGCGCGACGGGGACGCGGTGCGAGGCGAGCAGGTTGAGCGTCTCGTCCGTGATCCAACTCGGGTGGCGAAACTCTATGGTGAAGGGCATGTCGCGCGGCAGAAGCGGGAGAAACTTTTCGAGGGCGCGCAGATTTTCGGGCACGGCTTCAAACTGCGGCGGCAGTTGGATGAGCACGGCGGCGAGTTTGTCGTGGAGGAGTCGCGCGTGGTCGCAAAACTCCGCGAGCGTGTCCGCGCTTCCTTTGCGCAGGCCGAACTCGTGCGTGATCTGTTGGGGGAGTTTGAGCGCGAAGGTGAAGTGCGAGGGCGTGCGTTTGTGCCAGCCGTCAACGGTGGCGGCGGAAGGGACTGCGTAGAAGGTGGAATCAACTTCGACCGTCTCGTAGGCGCGCGTGTAGATGCGGAGCATTCCGGCGGGGCGCGTGCCGCGCGGGTAGAAGACCGTCTCGTCGGCGGCGGGGCCGGTCACCCAGTCTTCGTAGTTCCAGCCCTGACAACCGATGTGCGCGCTCGCCGTGGGCGTGGCGCGTTCCTTGTTCGTCTTCGCCTTCTCGCTGGTCGTCATCGTTCCGATTCTCCGTCGAGCATTGAGATAACTTAACCACAAAGGCACGAAGACACAAAGGTCAAGTAAG
>DASYMM010000208.1:0-3777 GCA_036009085.1 Pyrinomonadaceae bacterium
GCGCGTGTTGTTGCAGGATTTCACGGGCGTGCCGTTGCTCGTAGACCTCGCCGCGATGCGTTCGGCGGTGGCGCGCATGGGACGCGACCCGAAGATCATCGAGCCGCTCGTGCCCGTCGATCTCGTCATCGACCACTCGATTCAGGTGGACGCGTGGAGCACGCCCGATGCGCTTGAGCGAAACATGGAGACGGAGTTCAAACGCAACCGCTCGCGCTACCAGTTTTTGAAATGGGGCACGCAGGCGTTCGAGAGTTTTCAGGTTGTGCCGCCGGGCATCGGCATCGTGCATCAGGTCAACCTCGAATATCTGGCGCAGGGCGTCATCGAACGCGACGGCGTCTACCTGCCCGACACGCTCGTCGGCACTGACTCGCACACGACGATGATCAACGGCCTCGGCATCGTGGCTTACGGCGTCGGCGGCATCGAAGCGGAAGCGGGCATGCTCGGCCAGCCCGTCTACTTTTTAACGCCCGACGTGGTCGGCGTGAACATGACCGGCAGCTTGCGCGACGGCGTGACGGCGACCGATCTCGTCCTGCGCGTGACGGAAATCTTGCGCGCGGCGAAAGTGGTCGGGAAGTTTGTGGAGTTTCACGGCGAGGGCGCGGCGAGCATCCCGGCTTACGACCGCGCGACCATCGCCAACATGGCTCCCGAATACGGCGCGACCGTCGGCTTCTTCCCCGTCGATGAAAAGACGCTCGAATATTTTCGCTCCACCGGCAGAAGCGACGAACAGGTGAGCGCCATCCGCAGTTACTACGAAGCGCAGGGCATGTTCGGCATCCCGCGCGCGGGCGATTGCCAGTACAGCCAGTTGATCGAATTGAATCTCGCGGAGATCGAGCCGAGCGTTTCGGGTCCGAAGCGTCCGCAGGATCGCATCGAGCTTTCAGACCTCAAAGAACGCTTCAACGAACTGCTGCAAAAGCCCATCGGCGAAAACGGCTACAACAAAGCGCACGATGAACTCGACACGCGCTATCCCGTGAACCTGAGCGCGACGACGGCGACATCGACGACGGCGGGCGGCAACGGTCGTTCCTTGCCCGTGCTCGCGGGCGGCGGCATGCAGGACACGGACACCACTCCGCAGGGCGAAGGCAACACGAGCGTGAAGAACACGAGCGCGCTCACAGAGATCGAGATGATGAACAACCGCCCGACGCCCGACCGCGTCGAGGACGACGACACGGACGCGAGCAAGCAGCCCGACCTCCGGCGCAACGCCATGCTCGGACACGGCGACGTGGTCATCGCGGCCATCACTTCTTGCACCAACACCTCGAATCCGAGCGTGATGCTGGCGGCCGGCATCCTGGCGAAGAAGGCCGTCGAGCGGGGCTTGCGCACGCAGCCCGCCGTGAAAGCGTCGCTCGCGCCCGGCTCGCGCGTCGTCACGGAGTATTACAAGAAGACCGGCCTGCAACCCTTCCTCGACAAACTCGGCTTCAATCTCGTCGGCTACGGTTGCACCACCTGCATCGGCAACTCCGGCCCGCTCGACCCGCGCATCGAAAGCGTGATCAACGAGCACGATCTTGTCGCCGCGAGCGTGCTTTCGGGCAACAGGAATTTCGAGGCGCGCGTCCATCAAAGCGTCAAGGCGAACTTCTTGATGAGTCCGCCGCTCGTCGTGGCCTTCGCGCTCGCCGGACGCATTGACATCGACATGACGAGCGAGCCGTTAGGCAAAGGCAAGAACGGCGAGGACGTATACCTCCGCGACATCTGGCCGACGCTCGAAGAGATCGGCGAGGGCTTGCGCGCGGCCACCGACCCGGAAGTTTATCGACGCCTCTACAGCGACTTCGCGGGGCAGAATCCGCTCTGGAACGAAATCCCCGCAGTCACCGGCCACGTCTACGATTGGGACGAGCATTCGACCTACATTCAGGAGCCGCCCTACTTCGAGAAGTTCGGCATGGACGCGGGCAAGTTCTGCGACATACGCAACGCGCGCCCGCTCGCCATCTTCGGCGATTCGGTGACGACCGACCACATCTCTCCCGCGGGCGCGATCAAGCCGACTTCTCCGGCGGGCGTCTATCTCCAACTGCGCGGCGTCCACGTTGACGACTTCAATTCCTACGGTTCGCGTCGCGGCAATCATCAGGTGATGGTGCGCGGCACGTTTGCCAACGTGCGAATCAAAAATCAGATGGTGCCGGGAACGGAAGGCGGCGTCACCTGCCTGCAACCCGTCAATCAGCAGATGAGCATCTACGACGCTTCCGTCCAGTATCAGGCGGCGGGCATTTCGCTCATCGTCTTCGCCGGGCAGGAGTACGGCACGGGCAGTTCGCGCGATTGGGCTGCGAAGGGCACGCGCCTTCTGGGCGTGCGCGCCGTCATCGCGCAGAGCTTCGAGCGCATCCACCGCAGCAACCTCGTCGGCATGGGCGTGCTGCCCTGCCAGTTCAAAGAGGGCACGAACGCCAAGACGCTCGGCCTCGACGGCACGGAAACTTTCGACATCACCGGACTCGAAAGCGATCAGATCAAACCGCGACAGGACGTGACGCTCGTGATTCATCGCCAATCCGGCGAGACCGAAGAAGTGCCCGTCATCCTGCGCATAGATACGCCGATTGAGATTGAATACTACCGCCACGGCGGCATCCTGCCCTTCGTGTTGCGGCAACTGATCAATCAAGCAGCGTGACCGCTTCTTTGTTTACCGCTGCCGGGGTCTTCCTGCTGCTCTTCGTGGCCTACGACGTGTACGCCACCATCCTCGATGCGAGCGGGCGCGCGGGGCCTCTCAGTCAAATCCTGAATCGCTTGGTGTGGAGCGTCTCGCGCCTCGTCGCGTTTCGCTTCTCGCGCGGGCGTCGGCATCGCCTGCTCAATCTCGTCGGGCCGATGTTGATGCCCGCGCTCATCGTCATCTATCTGCACCTGCTCATCGCGGGCTTTGCTCTCATCTACGTCCCGCGCATGCCCGCCGACTTCACGGTCGAACCGATGGCGGCCAGCACGGACTGGATCGAATCGCTCTACTTTAGCGGCTCCACGCTCATCACGCTCGGCTACGGCGACATCACGCCGCGCACCACGTTCATGCGCCTCGTCGCGCTCGTCGAAGGCGCGAGCGGCTTCGCCTTGATCTCGCTCGCAGTGACGTATCTGATCACGGTCTACAGCGCGCTCGAACGAAAACGCGTCATCGCGCTCTCCTTTTACCATCAAGCGGAAGAGGGCGCGGACGTGGCCGGGTTCATCTCGCACCACTTCGTCACCGGACGCTTCCACGGCTTCGAGGTCGTCCTGCGCATGGCCGCGCGCGACATCAACGAACTACAGGAGTCGCACGCAGAGCATCCCGTCATACACTATTTTCACCCCGTCGCCGTGCATAAGAGCATGCCGCGCGTCTTCTTCCTCGTGCTGGAAACCTGTGCCGTCATCAACGCCTGTCTCGACCCCGAAGAATACCCGGAGACGTACGGCCATCCCGAACTTCGCACGCTCGAAGCGAGCGGCCTACACGTGCTCGACCAACTCATCTTCGCGCTCAATCTCGAACACGCACGCATGCACCCGCCCGAAAACGCTTCGGAAGTCTCCAGACGTCTGCGCCGCCGCTACCGGCAAACGCTGCGGCAACTCGCGGCAGCAGGCATCAAGACGCGGCGCGACACGACCGAGGGTTGGGAAATCTACCGCGCGCGCCGCGAGCGATGGGAGACGAAACTGCACGGCTTCGCGCGCTACCTCGGCTATGATTGGGACGAAGTGACGGGCGACCGTGATCTGCGCTACGCCGCC
>DASYMM010000209.1:0-5391 GCA_036009085.1 Pyrinomonadaceae bacterium
CCGAACACGACTACTAACCTCTTCTGCTCGGGCCACTCATTCATGCCCGACGGGCGCCTCATCGTCACCGGTGGCCACGGCCACCCGACCCTGAACAACGTCGGCGTGCCGGACACGAACATCTTCGACTATCGCAACAACACCTGGACGCGCGGCCCCAACATGAATTCGGGCCGCTGGTACCCGTTCAACGTCACGCTCGCCACGGGCGAGACGCTGGTCGTCTCCGGCAACTGGTGGGACGGCACTAACGTCATCACCAACACGCTGCCGCAGGTCTACACGGCGCAGGGGACCTGGCGCATCCTCACCGGCATCAACCGAGTAGTGCAGCCCATCTACCCCTGGCTCCACTTGATGCAAGACGGGAGGGTCTTCCTCTCCGGCTACAAGCAGCAGAGCTACTATCTCAACACGGCGACGCCGCAGTGGCAGGCGGGGCCGCTCAGCAGTCAACTCTTTCGCGACACGGGCTCGGGCGTGATGTACGACATGGGGCGCGTACTCATCATGGGCGGCGGCGACCCGGCCTCCACCGGCACGTCCGAAGTGATAGATCTCACGCAGGCCGCGCCCTTCTTCCGCGCGGCGGGGCAGATGATTTTCCCGCGGCGGCAGATGACGGCGGTGCTTTTGCCTACGGGGAACGTGATGGTCTTCGGCGGCACTACCGCGGGCGGCGCGTTCAACCGTGCGAGCGGCGCAGTCACCACTCCCGAGATGTGGAGACCTCAGACCGAGACGTGGACGACGATGACCCCGAGCTTGAGCGGCATCCCGAGGCTCTATCATTCGACGACCATTCTCATGCCGGACGCGCGGGTGCTCGTCGGCGGTGGAGGGCTGCCCGCGGCGAGTGGGGAAGTGGCTAACGGGGAAGTCTGCGACGACAACGCCGCCACACTCAACTGCCGCATCTACGGCCACAAGAACGTGGAAATCTACTCGCCGCCGTACCTCTTCGCGCCGGGCGGCGGCGCGGCCGTGCGCCCGACCATCAGTAGCGTCCCGTCGAGCGTCACCTACGGACAGACGTTCACTGTCGGGGTCGGGACGGTGAACGCGTCGAGCATCCAGAAGGTGACGTTGGTGCGCCTGCCCTCGATGACGCACTCGTTTAGTCAGGATCAGCGCATGAACTATCTCACCTTCACGCCGAGGATGGACGGCGTGACGCTCGACGTGACGGCCCCGAACCAGGCGCAGAGGTGCCCGCCCGGCCACTACATGATGTTTCTCGTCAACACCGCGGGGACTCCCTCCGTCGCCAAGATTATTCGCATCGGTTGAAGGCGAGCGCGAAGCGTCCCACCTCTGAGGAAGCCGTTTGAAGGAGAGCAAAGTGAGGTCAGATGAAGACGAGACGTGAAGCAGCCTCTCCATCAAGCACGCTCGGGCGGACGCTCTGCCTCGCCGCGGCGTTGACGCTTGCGCCCGTCGTCGCCACGGCGCAGACGGGCCACGCGCACCACGCGGGCGGCGCCGAACAACGTGCCGCGCCGCCCGCCCCGGTCGAGACTTCGCCGCCCGAGGCGCTTATCAAACTCAACCGGGTCGAGATAAACGTCCCCGAAGTGCGTGTGCTGGATCAGGAGGGCCGCCCCGTGCGCTTCTACGCCGACCTGATAAAAGGGAAGGTCGTCGTCGTCAGCTTCATCTACACCACATGCATCGCCACCTGCACGGCGCAGGGGAAACAACTGGCGCGGCTTCAGCGCGCGCTCGGCGAAAAAATGGGACGTGAGGTGTTCTTCGTCGTCGTCAGCACAGACCCCGCGACCGACCGCCCCGCCAAGCTCAAACACTGGGCGGAGACGTTTGGCGCGAAGCAGGGTTGGACGCTAATCACCGACGCGGACGCGCCCTTCAGGACTCTGCGAGAGAGTTTCCCCGGCGTGAGGGCCGGCCGGGACGTACATGAGGCCATCGTCTTCATCGGCAACGACGCGCGCGGCCTCTGGGTGCGCGCCGACGGCCTCAGGCCAGTAGAAGAGCTTCTGTCGCTCATCAACGCCCTCTCCGCCCCGGCGCCAGACCCCGTCGGACTCGACTAATACATGCGCGAATTCATCACATCACTGTCGCTCATCGCAGTTCCCGTCTGAGGATCACAGGTTCGGGCACTGATTCGAGTCGGCGATTCTGTAGAAATTCTGTGATCGGATTGTTGGCGACAAACAGCAACGTGTGCCCCTTCACCAGTCCGAGCGTCGGTTCTCCAAATAAAGGATGATTGACTTCCAGCGATTGAACCGCACTGACGGTCGTCCCGTCGCCACTCATCTTGAGACGCACCACACGGTTGGGCTGAATCCCATTTTGGATGGCAATCAAGTCGTTCCCATAGCTGATTAGTCCATCAATCCCGGCCAGCGAGCGTTCGACCCGCGACACTACTCTTGAGATTCGGTTTGAAGGCAAAGCTATGGCATAGAGCCCGCTAAAATAGTTTGAGACGAAGAGGATGTTACCCTTCTTCGACAAAGCGAGGCCCTGAGGCGAGATTCCGGCTTCCGGACTGAGCACGACCTTCAGGTCGCGCGCATCCGGGTCTAAGCGGTAGATCGCCGTGCCCATTGAATCGGCGACAAAGACGGCCCCGTCGGAAGCCACGACCAGCCCGTCGCACATGTGATCCGTACCCGGTTGCGCCAGAGGATACTTTGCAGCCAGCTTGCCGTTGTCGAGGTTGAAGGCAAACACGGCGATGTCGTTCTTGTCCGCAGGCGTGTAACCCTCTGCGGTCTCCGTCGCATTACTACAGGCCCAGAGGAGCCTGCGACGCTCATCCACCCCGATTCCGCTGACCCCCCAGAGGCCATCCTGACCTGACCCGATAAAGTCCGTCACAACATTCTGACCACTCACGCGCACAATCCTGCGCTGACGCACACTTGAGACGAAGTAATCATCAGTGCGCGAGTCATACGCGATACCTTCTGGGAAAAAGGCCGGACTTGAAATACGGAACGCCACCCTTGCCTTGAACTGCCTTTCGGTTCTGATTCTCTCCATCGCTGTGGTGAGCGCGCGGAAGTCTGCACGGCGCTTCAGTTCGGCGAACGCGGGCTCTTTAGTCAAGTCAAAATAGACCCGCATTCTGACAAGTCTCTGCAAGTGCGCTATGGACGCCTCTTCGTGACGCAGAAAGGCTTGGGCCAGCGACATGCGAAAAATCAAATCAGGACTATCAGGTACGGCCTTGTCTGCTTCGTT
The DNA here is from genome assembly GCA_036009085.1 of Pyrinomonadaceae bacterium. Taxonomy (GTDB): domain Bacteria; phylum Acidobacteriota; class Blastocatellia; order Pyrinomonadales; family Pyrinomonadaceae; genus JAIVJZ01. The sequence continues at coordinate 3,217 of DASYMM010000209.1, forward strand.
CAAGAGTCGGAGAGCTGCGCCGTAGTCTTGATTTTGAAAGCCCTGCCTGATTTCACGTCGCAGTTGCCAGTAGCGCAGTCCGGGCAGAGATTCCTGTGCGACACCGGTGCCCGCCGCCAACGCAATGAGAATGAATACCCTGATGGCTTTCATAAAGCTCCTTTTACGAATTCGAAGACGGTGACATAGTCAACGCCCGGCCCCCGCTCGCGCGTCAACGCTTCCAGCTCACAATCAGAGGGCCGATACCTGCAATTGTATTAGTGGCCGCAAACATTACCACAACGTGCCGCCCCGCGAAGCGGCTGTGTTGCGAAAATAGGTTTTAAGATACAAGCATCGAAGCATTGCATATGATGAGGAAGGGGCAGGGCAAAAGGTTAGACGGCAGGGAAGCGATAGGACAGGCGAAGTTCATCGGGAGCCTCTTCGGGGTTTTCGCGTAGTCGAGGGGCACCTGCGACCTCCGTGTGCCTTAAATCAGTTTTCGTAACACAGCCTGACAGCGCACGTGTCGGCGGTCGCGTGCATGCGCTTGTTATGCGGCGTCGCTTGAGTATCTTCCGAATGATACTGCCTCTCCACCACCTTCACGGATTACTATCAAGTTGTTTATCGAGGAGCCGTCCGATTGATTCCTTAGATGTTATCCCAACTACCCGCTCTCGTTCGCTTCCATTCTTTATTATGACCAGGGTGGGGATGCCTTTGATATCAAACTTTTTGGCAAGTTTGGCGTTTTCGTCAACGTTGACTTCTCCAACTTTCACTCTTCCCGCATATTCATTAGCGACAGCTTTAATTATTGGCGCAAAGATGCGGACTGGTGGAGACCACGGTGCGCCGAAAATGATTAAAATAGGCATTTGGGTTCGAGCCACCTCTGCTTCGTAATTTCCATCATTTATCTGAACGAGGTTGCCTTCAGATGTTCTATTCGGTGGAGGTGCTGATTCGCGCGTTGGGGGTACAACCGGGGAAGGCGTTGAATCAGGTGTTGTCGATGGTGACGGAATAGATGTCTTGCTAGTGGTCGGCGAAGCGGATGCACTTTGGACTACTCTATCATCAGGTGACGCAGCTACGTTGCCGGAATTTGTTTGAGCTTGTTCGGTTGTACAAGAGTTGACACCTAGTAATGCTATCACCAGCGTTATAGGGAGAAAGTGCCTATTCATTTTCTAGCCTCTATAATCAGATTGCCTATCCGAAGCAGCATAACGCCAGGCATCACCCGCCCGCCTACAAGATGGAGACTGATGAGAGGCAGCGTGACGGCGGTCGGGTGCATGGCGTTGTTCGGCGGCGCACGCCAGAGAGCAAACGACCCACTGGCTATAACGCACGCTCCATCAGGATGTCCCTTTGTGGGTCCGAGCCCAAATGAAACACGTGCTCGCCGACCGCGCGAAAGTTCCATTTGCGGTAGAACGCCTGCGCGCGTCCGTTCCGCTCCCACACGCCGAGCCACATAGTCTCATGCCCTGCCCGCCGCGCCTCGTCTACGCATGCGCGCATCAATGCCTCACCGACGCCGCGGCCGAGCCATTCCCGCGACACATACAGCCGCACCAGTTCGACGGGCTTAGAGCCTTCGACGCCCTCCGCCAACTCGCCTGCATGAAGTTGGGCGTAACCCGCCGCGAGCCCGCCGACTTCCGCGATGAAGAAGGTGGAGGCGGGATCGTTCAACTCGGCCGTCTGCTGCGCGGGGTTGAAGGAAGCGGCGAGGTAAGCGGCCATGTCTTCGGGGCTGTTATCGGCGGCGAACGTCTCGGAGAAGGTGCGCCCGCCCAACTCGGTCAGCAAGCTTGCGTCCTCGGGGTTGGCGCGACGAATCGTCAAGCCGGGGTTTTGACTCATACCATTTATCCTCACATCAATGAAGACGCCGAACGCCAAGCCTCTGTTAAAGATGAGAGCCGACGTGTCGCGGGTCAGGTGCATGCCGTTGTTAGATGCGGGCCGAAGACTCCAACTACGGCGACCCAATATGCGCTCTCCGCAAGCTGTACTTCGCCAACTCTAAGGGCTCTGCTTCGTCCGTCGATTGTAGGTGATGCAGTAGTCTTTCACGGCGCGCCTTCTCCCCCGCATCTTCCCCGGACGCGGAGATTAGCTCTCGTAAATCCTTTTCGGCTCCGGCTTTTGTTTCATTCTTCAAGCAGAGAAGTG
>DASYMM010000210.1:0-6843 GCA_036009085.1 Pyrinomonadaceae bacterium
CTGAGATCAATGCCGCGCACGCCGCGCGTGGCGCGTCCCATCGAGCGCACGTCCGCTTCGTCGAAGCGTATGGCGAGGCCGTTGTGCGTGGAGATAAAGATGCGTGTCGTGCCGTCGGTCAAAACCACGTCGAGCAGTTCGTCGCCGTCGTCTATGTTGATGGCGTTGATGCCGTTCGTGCGTATGTTCTGAAACTCCGACAGCGCGGTCTTCTTGATCACGCCTTTGCGCGTGACCATCACGACGTAGCGGCCTTCCGAAAATTCTTTGACTGGCACGACGCCAGCGAGTTTTCGCGTCGAAGGGATGTTGATGAGATTGACGACGGCCTTGCCGCGCGCGTGCGTCGGCGCGTCCGGTATCTCGTGCACCTTCAACTTGAAGACCTGCCCGTTATCCGTGAAGATCATGATGTAGGCGTGCGTCGAAGCGGTGAAGATGTGCTCGACGAAGTCGCCGTTCTTGGGAGCCGAGCCGAAGCGGCCTTTGCCGCCGCGACCCTGCCGCGTGTAAGACGAGACGGGCGTGCGCTTGATGTAGCCGGAGTTCGTGATCGTGATCGCCACTTCTTCGTCGGCGATCATGTCTTCGATGGTCAACTCCACGCCTTCGTCCACGATCTCCGTGCGGCGTTTGTCGCCGAAGTTTTTCCGCACGTCTTCGAGTTCGTTGACGATCACGCGCCGCAGCGAGTTTTCGTTCGAGAGAATTTCTTCGAGTTCGGCGATGAACTTGATGATGCCCTCGTACTCGTCCAGAATCTTTTGGCGTTCGAGCGCGGAGAGGCGGCGCAGTTGCAAGTCGAGAATCGCCTGCGCCTGCGCTTCAGAGAACTCCAGACGCCGGATCACTTTTTGCAGCTTCGAGATGAAGCCCGACTGCGTAAGGTCGGTCGGGATGCCCTTCCATGACTTGCCCTCGCCCATCTTGTCCATGTGGCCTGTGAGCCACGCGCGCGCTTCGTCAACCGAAGAGGCGTTGCGTATGAGCGGGATGATGTAGTCGAGCGCGTCAATGGCTTTGTTCAAACCTTCTAGGATGTGCGCGCGGGCGCGTGCCTTCCTGAGTTCGTACTCGGTGCGGCGGCGCACCACCTCGCGGCGAAACTCGACGAAGGCTTCGAGCATCTGCTTCAGGGTCAGCACGCGCGGCTGCCCCTCGACAATCGCCAGATTGATCACGCCGAACGAAGACTGCATCGGCGTCATCTTGTAGAGCTTGTTCAGGACGACCTGCGGCACCGAGTCGCGTTTGAGTTCGACCACGATACGCATGCCGTTGCGGTCGGACTCGTCGCGCAGATCGGCGATGCCTTCGATCTTCTTTTCGTTGACGAGTTCGGCGATGCGCTCGATGAGACGCGCCTTGTTCACCTGATAGGGAATCTCCGTGATGATCACGGCGTCGCGCTCGGTCGAGCCGCGCCCGATGCGGTCAATGCCTGCGCGCGCGCGCATCTGGATGATGCCGCGCCCGGTCAGGTAGGCCGAGCGGATGCCTGCGCGCCCGTAGATGAAACCGGCGGTCGGGAAATCGGGGCCGGGGACGAGCTTGAGCAAGTCTTCGTCTTTGATCGTGGGCTTGCGAATGATCGCGATGGTCGCGTCCACGATCTCGCCGAGGTTGTGCGGCGGGATGTTCGTCGCCATGCCGACCGCGATGCCGCCCGAACCGTTCAAGAGCAGATTCGGCACACGCGTCGGCATCACCTTCGGCTCGGAAAGCGACTCGTCGTAGTTCGGCTGGAAGTCAACGGTCTCTTTCTCGATGTCGGCGAGAATTTCGCTCGTCAGTTTCGACATGCGCGCTTCTGTGTAGCGCATGGCGGCGGCGGAGTCGCCGTCCACGGAGCCGAAGTTGCCCTGCCCGTCAATGAGCGGGTAGCGCATGGAGAAGTCCTGCGCCATGCGGACGATGGTGTCGTAGACCGCAGAGTCGCCGTGCGGGTGATACTTACCGATCACGTCGCCGACGATACGCGCGCTCTTTTTGTAAGCTTTGTTATGCTGGTTGCCGAGTTCGTTCATCGCCCAGAGCACGCGGCGGTGCACGGGCTTGAAACCGTCGCGCACGTCGGGCAGCGCGCGTCCGATGATGACGGACATGGCATAATCGAGATACGAACGCCGCATCTCTTCTTCGATATTGACGTAATTATGATCTAGTGTTTCCATCAACTAACCTTTCCGAGTACAATCTCACTTCCGTCCGGTTGTGAGGGCAAGTTCACACGCTTCGAGCCACATTCCACACCGCGCTTTCAAGTTTCCGCGTCGCCGCAAGGGAGCCCGTCAAAGGGTGTGTGACGCGTCGGCGAGCGGTGGCGGGAGCGGCACATAAACAGCCCGCGCGAGAAGTCGAACGCCGCGTTTTGCGAGACCTGAAAATTGGTGTCTGACAGTACTTTTCCGAGTCGTCAAAGTACCGGATTGAAGTACGACATATTGTAGCCCGAAATGCCCCTTTTGGCAACCGCCCGACGGCAGCAAAAGCCTTGTAAAATCAGGGTTTCGGGGCTGTTTTCGGGGCGCGGCGCGCGACGCCCGGCGGGCACAATATATTGAGTTGCGCCAGTCCCCCGAAACGACTGCAAAAGAGATGAAATACCCCGGCAAAAATCGTCGCGTGCGCGAGCGTCTGAAGCTCTCTCTGCCCGCGCGCGTGCAGTTTCGACAAGACGCCGAAACCGAGTGGACCGAGATGACGCGGCTTAACGACTTGACGCCGTTCGGGGCGAGTTTTAGTCTCACCCGACCGATTGATGTCGGGCGACTGCTGCACCTGACACTGCCGATGCCGCGCCAACTGCGCTGCTTCGATCACGTCGAAGATCAATATCGCGTCTATGCGCTGGTGCGCTTCATCCGCGCTCAGTTTCCCGAAGGCTCCGTGAAGCCGCTTTTCACTTTGGGCGTGGCCTTCGTCGGCAAGCGTCCGCCCGCGAGTTATCAACTCGACCCGAAGGCGCGTTACGAGGTGTTTCAACCGGAAGCGGACGGCGGTTTGTGGAAACTGCTGGCGCAAAAGCCGGTCGAAGGGCAGGTTGCGAAAAAGGAGTCGCGTCTGAACGTGCCCGTCGAGGTGACGGTCGAACTTTACGATGATGGTTGGAACATCACGGCGCGCGAGGAGACCGTGACGGAGAACATCAGCCGGCGCGGCGCGGCGGTCTATACGTCGCTGCAAGCGGAGCGTGGCCGCTACGTGCGCCTGACGAGCGCGCGTTACCAAACTTCGGCCTTCGCAGTCGTCCGCGCACACCGCACGGGGAGCGACGGGATTCCGCGTCTCCACGTCGAGTTCATGGATCATGAGTGGCCGCTGGAAGAGTTCGGTTGAGATGTCTAAGAAAAGATCACGCATCGTGATACCGCGCGAAGTGCTGCTCGTAGAGATCGAGCGGCACTGCGCGGATACGAGTTGCAACGCGCGCACGCGCATCGGCCTGACGAAGGCGGAGGCGCGGCTCTACGACGGCTTCGAGTGCGAGCGTTGCGAACGCTGGAACGAAGACGGTCTGAACGAGCGCGACATTCCCGAGTGGTGGGAAGAGTTGACCATCACGGGACTCGACACGCTGCGCGTTCATAAACTCGCCGACACGGCGGACACGGATGCGTCGGGCGAAGGCGTGGTGGCGCGTTTGAGTGAGGCATGGCAGCGCAAGGCGCGGCGCGAGGGGCAGAGCGCGAAGGATGAGCCGGACGGCAGCGACAGGGGAGACGAGTCGGTTTGAGCGAGACGGAGACAAGCATCGTGCGGCGCGATAAAAAGCCCCCGGCGAGCGCGAGCGCGGACGAACCTTACGCGCTGCCGCCGTGGGCGATTCGCTTGCTGCGCGCGGCCTTGCGCCTGCTCTTTCGCCTGTTGTGGGGCGCGCGTTACATCGGCGTGGAGAACGTGCCCAGGAGCGGCGGCGTCATCCTCGCCGCGAATCACCAGACATATTTAGACCCGTTCTGGCTCGGCGCGCCCGTCCCTCTGCACGCGCGTTTCTTGGCGTGGGACAAAGTTTTCGAGTGGCCGGTGGCCGGAAAGTTGATGCGACTCCTCGGCGCGTGGCCGCTGCAAACGCAGAAGGGCGACCGTCGCGCGATTCGTCTCTCGCTGCAATGGCTGCGCGCGGGCGGCGCGCTCGTCATCTTTCCAGAAGGCGGGCGGGCTTTCTCCGACGGCTTGATGCAGGAGTTCAAGGTGGGCGCGGCGCGGCTCGCGCTCGAAGCGGGCGTCCCCATCCTGCCGATCACGATTCGCGGCGGCCAACGCATCTGGCCGCGCGACTGGCGTTACCCGCGCCTCGGTCGCCTCGAAATCGTCTATCACCCGCTGCACCACCTGACGCCCTTGCCCGGCGAAGACACACGCCAAACCGCGCGCCGCGAAACCGACAAACTTTACGAGATCATTCACTCGGCCTTATAGCAAAGAGAGGAAAGCGAAGGGATCAGGGATGAATAAGAAAATGACGCGGCGTTTGATGTGGCTCGCGCTTGTCCTCATCGTGCTCGGCGCGTTCGCGTGGGTCTTCATTCCGGTCTGGACGATTCAGCCGTTCAAGGCGCAAACGTCCGAGGGGTTGAATCTCGCTTACACGCTGCGTCGCTGGTCGCCCGTCGTGACGGTCGCCGCGCTCGTCTTGTCCGCGCTGCTCGTCGTCGCGCTCTGGCGCGGGACGCGCTGGTGGACGAAGGCCGCGCTCGTGTTGCTGCTCGTGCCGGTCTTGACGGTGACGTGGTTTGCGCGACAGAACCATTTCGAGTGGATGTTCAAGCCGCTCCCGGCGAGCAATTACGTCGCGGCGGACAAAGTTGATTACGTCGCCCCGGACGAGATGGTGCTGGCGATTGAAGTCAACGGCGATGCGGTGGCTTACCCGATCAGGCAGTTGGCTTATCATCACGTCGTAGAAGACACGGTCGGCGGGCTGCCGGTCGTGTCAACTTATTGAACGCTCTGTCACACCGGTCTGGTGTGGGAAGCGACGAGCGACGGGCGGCGTCTGAAATTTCATCTGACGGGAATCAACAATCAGAACTTCATCATGTCCGACGAAGAGACGGGGACGTGGTGGCAGCAGGTGTCGGGCGAAGCCATCAACGGGCCGCTCAAAGGGCGGCGTCTGAACGGCGTCTTTCACGACGAACTGACCTTCGCCACGTGGAAGCGCGAACACCCGCAGGGTCGTGTGCTGCGCCCCGCAGCGAACAACGACGCGTGGCGGAAGTTTTCCGCGAACTGGGAAGCGCAGACGGGGAAGCTGCCCGTCGTCACGCAGGCGAGCGCGAGCGACCGAATCGCGCCGCGCGCCATCATCCTCGGCGTGAACTTGAACGGCGCGGCGAAGGCTTACCCGCTAGAGACGATTGAGCGGCAGAATCTAATCGTGGACAAACTCAATGGTGTGCCGCTCGTCGTCGTGCTCGGCGAAGATAAAAAATCCGTGCGCGCGTTTGAGACACTCGTTGACGGGCGCGAGTTGGAGTTCTTCGTGAGCGCAGCCACCGGCGCATGGCGCATGCTCGACGGCGAGACGCGCAGCGAGTGGGATTTCACCGGACGCGCCACCAGCGGCGCATTCGCCGGACGCCAACTGAAAAAAGTTCCGGTGCTCAAAGACTACTGGTTCGACTGGAAAATCTATAACCCTCAAACCACCATCTACGCCTTCACCGCGCGTTGATTTCTAATGTAACGAAAACCTTCACCGCAGAGACGCGGAGCGGAACGCGAGTTAACGCAGAGAATTGACGATTCAACTCTCTGCGTTAACTCTGCGGCTTGGCTCCGCGTCTCTGCGGTGAAGGTTTTTAGTCGCGGAGAGCGAGCACGCGCATCATGGCTTCGTGGACGAGGCCGTTGCTTGCCATGATGGGCGGGGTGTAGATGTGGAAGGCCGAGCCGTCGTAGCGCGAGACGCGCCCGCCCGCTTCTTCGATCAAGACGACTCCGGCGGCCACGTCCCAAGGGTTTAAGCCCTCTTCCCAGAATCCGTCGAAGCGACCGCAGGCGACGTAGGCGAGGTCGAGCGCGGCTGACCCGTCGCGGCGCACGCCCTGCGCGTGGAGGATGAAGTTTTTGAAGTTGCGCACGAAGTTGTCGCGCCCGCGCACGTCGTAGGGGTAGCCGGTGCAGAGCATCGCCTCGTTGAGATCGCCGGTCTCGGAGACGCGTATGCGCCGCCCGTTCAGGGTCGCGCCCGCGCCGCGCTCGGCGGCAAACATCTCGTCGCGCGTCGGATCGTAGATGACGCCGATGACGAGTCGGCCTTCGTGTTCGAGCGCGATGGAGACGCAGAAGCAGGGGTAGCCGTGCGCGTAGTTCGTCGTGCCGTCGAGCGGGTCAACGATCCACTTGTACGCGCTCTCGGCCGCGCCCGCGTGTTGGGCTGTGCCGGATTCTTCGGCGAGTATTCCGTGGCGCGGGTAGTAGCTGCGGATGCGCTCGACGATCAGACGCTCCGCCGCCAGATCCGACTCGGTGACGAGATCAATGTCGCCCTTATGCGTCACTTCGAGCGACGCGCGCCCGAACCGCTCGGCCAGCACGCGCCCGGCTTCGCGGGCAGTTTCGATAGCGAAATCTAGCAAGTCGAACTCCTGTGGTTTGAAAACGGAATTTGAGCCGTTCAGCGCACACGTCGCCGATCCTCATCACTTGATTACAAGGTAAATAACGATGACGGTCAGCACGCCGAACACGAAGCCCACGATGGCGAGCGTTTTTTTGCTCGTCTTGATCTCCTGATCCTGCATACTCAATCCTCGTAAACGAAGAACTCCGTCTTTTCGCCCTCTAAAAATTTCTCGACGAGCGGCTTCACTTCGTCTTCCCAATCCAGCCCCG
>DASYMM010000211.1:0-4893 GCA_036009085.1 Pyrinomonadaceae bacterium
GATTCCGGTGTGGGCTTCGGGTTGAAAGCCGCGCGCCTCGCGCAGGGCACGCTCGTAGGCTGCGAGGGCTTCGTCGTTCTGCGACGAAGCACGCAGGACGCGCCCTTCGACCACGGACGCTTCCGCATAGCCGGGACGGACGCCGCGCGCTTCGTCAACCTCCCCGAGCGCGCCATCGTAATCGTTCAGATCAAGGAGGACGCGCGCGAGCGCGACGTGCGCGGCGGCGTAACGCGGGCGCAACTTGAGCGCGCGGCGATAGAGTTCGACGGCCTCGCGGCGCGCTTCGTCGGTCGTGGCGGCGTCGCGCGCGGCTTCGGCCTGTTGGAAGGCGAGTTCGGCTTCGTCGGTCGTCCGTGTGAGCGGGACGAGAATCGTGCCGCGCTGCGTGGGCAAAAGTCGGAGCGTGCGTTCGGCAAAGCCCGCGGCGCGCACGCGCAAGGTGTGGCGTCCCGGCGAAACTTTCGCGATCTCGAACCCGCCCGCCTCGTCCGTCACGCCGCGCCGCACTTCATCCAGCCAGACCATAGCCTTCGGCTCACTCTTCAACGTAATGGATTTGACCGCGACGACGGGCGGCCTGCCTTTCGTCGCAGCGACGGACGCGGCCTTGGCTGTTCGCGGCGTAGGTTTACTGCGCTTCTTTTGAGCGTGCGCGTAGGGCGACGCGGCGACGAGTGCGACGAAGACGATGCAGATTGATCTTAAATCGAGTCTCATTGTTCCTCTCGCAAGTCGTCTTCGTCGGGAGTCGCGCGGCGCGGGCGGACGGTGGCATTGGACGGTTGATCTGTGGCGGGCGCGTTCGTCCCCGTCGCCGTGGGGCGCACGGCGCGCGCGCCGACTTCCGCGCGGAATTGTCCCGCCTCGTCGTAGAGACGTTTGTATTGCAGGGTGTTTCTGACGACGCCTTGGACGTAGCCGCGCGTCTCGCGGAAGGGCACGGCCTCCGCCCACTCGTCCATCTCGGCGGGCAGTTCGGCGCGCCAGCGCACGGCGCGTCCCGGCCCCGCGTTGTAGGCTGCGGCGACGTATTCTATACGCCCGAAGGTGTTGAGTTGGTCGCGCAGGTAGCCCGTGCCGATCTGTATGTTGAGTTGCGGGTCGGAGAGCAAAGCGTCCTTCGTAACGGCGCGCGTGATGCCGTACTTGCGCGCGGTGCGCTGCGCCGTGTCGAGCAAAAGTTGCATGAGGCCGTAGGCGTTGGCGGGCGAGGAGGCGCGCGGGTCGAAGACGGACTCCTGCCGGATCAGCCCTGCGACGCGATACGGGTCAATGCTGCGCGCGCGCGCCTCTCGCGTGATCGTCTCCCAGTGGGCGAGCGGGTAGAACACGTCCCACTCGTCGCGCGTCAGTTCCTCCGGCTTCATCTGCGAGTAGTCGGGATAACTTTTTTGCAGCGCGAGAAACGCCTGCAAGTTCTGTTGCCGCGTGCGATAGATGCGCGCCTTCGCCAGGTTGAGTCGCGGGCTGCGCGGCGCAGACTCCAAAACTTTGTTCACTTCGTCGAGCGCGTACTCGTCGAGGCCGACGACGTTCAGTTGATCGGCTTTCGACAGAGCTTCGTTCGCGTCAGCCGTGGCCGTCTCTTCGGCCACAGAGATCGTGTTGAGGTTGGCGACCGCGCGCGTGACTTGCGTGTCGGGCACGTATTCGGTGCCGACGATAGGGTGCGTGCGCTTCAAAGCGTCGAGTCTTTGGCGTGCGAGGTCGCCGTACCAGTTGGCGTCGTAGCGTTGGAGCATCGCCTGGTAGAGCGTGCGCGCGCGGTCGAATTGCCCCGCGCGTTCGGCGTCGCGCGCCGCCCAGTAGCCTGCGCGCCCACGGTTGTCCGTGTTGCGGTCGGCGTAGGCGGCGAGGTGTTCGAGCAAGAGGCGCGCACTCTCCGCGTAGTTCCCGGACTCGTGCGCCGCCCAAGCGAGTTCAAACTGCGGTTGCGCCACTTCCGTTGCGCCCGGATAAGCGGCGACCGCGGCGCGGAAAAAGTTTGCCGCCTCGAAGTTGTTCTTCGCGTCCTTTGCGATCTGCCCGGCGGCGGCGAGCGCGCGTTTCGTGTAAGTGTGTTCGGGGAAAGCGCGGCGCATCTCCGCGTGCGCGCTGCGCGCCGCCTCCCATTGCCGCGACTTCGCTTGAGCCTGCACGAGATAGAAGAGCGCTTCGACGCGCGCCTCACCAGCCGGCGCAGGGATCGCGCTCAAGGCGGCGACGGCTTCGGGCAAACGACCCGTCCCGGCGTTGAACGCGGCGATGCCGCGACGCAGTTGCGCCGCCGTCTCTCCGGCGTTTGCGGGGAAGCGCGTGAACGCGTCGCCGTAAGCGGCGGCGGCTTCGCTGTAACGCTTCGCTTCGTAAAGTTTGTCGGCGCGCGTTCTTGCCTCCGTCGCGGACGCGGGCGCGAGCGTCGAACTCATGCGCGTGAGCGCGCTCGCGGCTTCGGCGGCATCGGGCGTGGCGGGCGCGAAAAAATAGAGACGACGGTAGGCGGCGAGCGCACGCACGTTGTCGCCCGTTGCCTCGTAAGCCTTCGCGGTGATGAGGAGCGCGCCCGCGTCGTCCGCTTCCGCTAAATTTTTGACGAGCAGCGGCACGGCTGCCGCCGCGTTGTCCTGCATGGCGAGTTCGGCGTTACGCAAGACGGCTTCGCGCGCGCGCAGCGAACGCGGATAGTCGCGCGCGAGTTGTTCGTAAGCGGCGCGGGCTTCGGTGCGGCGTCCGGCTTTGGCGAGCGCGTCGGCGCGCAAAAGAAGCGCGTAATCGCCGAGCGCGGTCTGTTCGCGAAAAGCGTTTGAGTCTAAAAGCGTGGCCGCGCCCGCCGTATCATTCGCCGCGAGTTTGATGCGCGCGCGAACCATGCGCGCGAGCGCGCCCGCCGCCGTACGCGCATACTGCGTCTCCACGCCTGCGACCGCGCTCTCCGGCGGCAACGTGACGGGCGGGACGCTGTGCGTCAGAGCGCGCAGGCGTTCGATGGCCTCCGGTTCGCCCGCGCGGTTCGGCTGCGTGCTGCAACTCGCGCTCGCAAACGGCAGCACCAACGCCCCCCCAGCGGCGACCGCAAACGCCACGGACACGAAAACGACTTGATAGCGGCGATAAACTTTTCTCAAAACTTTTCCACTCCCACGCCCGACAAGATGACCAACTCGCTCCAAGAAGCTGTTTGAAAAGCCCCGAAGGGGCGAGATGCAAGAGCCCGGCGCACCGCGCTGGATTCAAGGAGTCGCCCTTGCGACGAAGCCCTGAAAGGGCGGCATAGATTATTTCGCCCTGACAGGGCTTCGCCTGATGCGGACGCGATTCCTGGTCGGCGTTGCCACAGGCTCTTGCATCTCGCCCCTTCGGGGCTTTTACACACTTCTCAAACAGCTTCTAAGGATTGAAGCTCACAGACCTCTTAACCTAACTTGCCGCGACCGTGGAGATCAAGTTGAGCTTGCGGCAACTCGCACGCGCGGCGCATCCGTGCTTCGCTAGGATGCGGCGAGTTGTGAAGGCCGTTCGCCCGCGCAGGAAAAAGGGCGGGGAGTTGAAGCCCCGCCCGTAGGTAAGTTGGAGTTGATGCGACGCGTCAGACGCCCACGCTTGTGCCGGGATAGCCGCTGCCGAGTTTCTCGGAGTTGCCTTCGGCGAGCGTGTTGACGAGTTCGTGGTGGAAGTAGTCGTAGCGCGCGGCGACGTTCGGCGCGACGCGCTTGTCGTACATCTGGCGCGAGCGGTCGATCTCTTCGCGCAGGCGTTCGTAGAGGTTGCCTTGTTCGCGCCCGTCGCGCACCTTCTGCTCGTTGTAGAGTTTGATCTCGGAGACGAGGAGGCGCGCAAAGCGGCGCGCGTCGTTGTGATAACGACGCTCCTCTTCGCTGACTTCGACGGGCAACTCCGCGTCCGCGCCGGAGCGACGCGAACTGCCGCCGAGCGGCGCGGCGACGGGCGGCGTATCCGTCGCAGACGGTTCGATGGCGACCGGCGACACAGGCGCAGGCGTCGCACGCTCGCCGCCGTCGCCGAAAGCTTCCTGCGCGCCGTCGGGCGGCCTCGTCGTCGTCGCTTCGGCGGCGAAGGCCGGTTCGATGCCGCGTTCCTCTTGCGGTTCGGCGACGAGCGTAGGTTCGTGCGTCTCCTGCGTCGCCCCGGCGGTTGGCGCAGAAGAGGCCGCAACGGGGTCGATAACTGCGTGCGCGGGCGTCGCTTTCTCCTCCCTTACGACGGCGGGCGCGGTCGCTTCGGCGGCGACAGGCGCGGGCTGTGCGGTCGCGCGTTCGGCGGCGGGGCGCGGCGCGGCGCGCGTCACGGCGAGCAGTTCGACGGACATGCTGGTGACGCGCACGAGCGTCTCTAAGGCTTCCAAGTTGATCGCATCGGGTTCGAGCGCGGCGCTATCCGCATACAACACGGCGACGCATTTGCCGCGCGCGATGAGCGGGATGGCAACCATGCGTTGCGGCGGTTCGTCGCCGAGTTTGGAGATGAGTTGATGATCGTCTGCGTTCGTGCCGGGCGCGCCGCTCCAGGTCGAGCGCGATGAGACAGCCTTGCTTAAAAGCGTCTCGGTCGAGAGCGGGAGCGAGATTTCGCGCACCGCATCGTCGCCCACGGTGCCTTCTAGTCCGCGTGCGCGCCAGCCCGTCGCGCGTTCGTTCTTGACGACGAAGAAGGCGAGGCGGGGCGTGAAGGCGGCGGCGCGATTGACGAGCGTGTTGAGTATGTCGGCTTGCGAGCGCTGGTTGTCAATGTCGTCAACGGCGGCTTTGAGGAGCGCGATGTCGCTCGTGGAGCGGGCGCGGGCGGAAGCGTCCGCCGCCACTTCCGTTCCTTTGCCGGTCGCGGCGCGCAAGTGCTCCGAGATCGAGACGGCAATCGGCGCGTCGGAGAGGGAGTCGTCGGAGAGGCGTTCGC
>DASYMM010000212.1:0-7872 GCA_036009085.1 Pyrinomonadaceae bacterium
GCGGGTGCGGGAGCGTGAGATATTCCGTGTCGGATTGCGCGTCGCCGTAGAGCAGGAGGTCTAGGTCGATGGTGCGCAGGGCGAGCAGGAGATTTCCCGCGCGGTCGCCGAGATTCGAGCCGAGGCCGACGTAGGCTTTAAAGGTCGCGGGCATCAAGGAAGCACGAAGTTATAGGTGAGCAGGCCGGAAACTTTGACGGGTTGACCGGAGAGACGCGTGAGCGTGAAATGAGCCTTGCGCGACGCTTCGACCGCCGCCGCGCGCAGTTGCTCAGGCCCACTCACGGCCTCTGCGGAGATCACTCTGCCGTCCTCGTCTACGACGATGGCGACTTCAACCGTGCCCGACACGCCCGCTTCCCTGGCGGCGGCGGGGTAGGCCGGGTTGGGTTTCGAGACGGCCTTGCCGTTAAGGATGCCGCCGCTGATGGGCGCGCGCGGGCGGGCTTTCGGCGCGGGAGGGGCGGGGTCCGCAAGCGCGCTCTCGTCGTCGTCGGAGCTAACGACCACGGGGGGGGCGATTTTGAAGGAGTCGAAAAACTTGTCGGCCTTCTCCTCGTAAGAACGACGCTGTTCGGCGGCCGCGCCTTCTTCGGACGGCGTCAGGACTATCAGTTGATAGAACCGCCCCCAGATGGCATAGACCCGCAAACTCACGGCGCGACCGTCCTCTGTCCGCAGCACACAAGAAATCCCCGGATGGCCGTCGAGCGTGATCTTCTTCTGTTCGAGCGTGCGCTCCTTCTCTTTGAGCGCGGCATGAAATATCGCCACCGCTTTCTTCACCGCCGCGTCGAGCAGGTTTTGCGTCGCTTCGGGGTTCATGCCGAGCAACGTCGGGGAGTCGACATGCATGAGGCTGTAGATCTGGCTCCCATTGAATCTGAGAAAGTGGACAGTCACTTCTTGTCTGCCGCTGAGCCTCTTGCTCGTCTCTTCCTGCGGCGTGCCGGGAAACATGATGCTGAAATCTCCCGACTCGGACTTGTACTCTTGCCACATCGCCCGAACAGGCCCGATGGGCAGCGGCTTTTCGCGAACCGCGCCGCCGGGCGGCGGCACTTCCGCCTTATTCTCTTTCGACTGGTTCTTCTCCTGCGCTAACCCGACGGCAGCGGCGCAGACGAAGATGAGGAGTAGCGACAAGGTACGTGTGAGGTTTGACATAACTGTGAGTCCTTTCAGATAAAGCGGAGGGCGTTTGCAGCCCGGCGCAGGCGTTCTGTGTTTAAATCTACCGGCGCGGTGCAGTATATCGCTTTGCGGCGCGGGTCGGCCACACGCGGCGCGGGGAGTTTTGACCCGGAAGGAGACGCCCGGAAGGAGATAAATGAGCGGCAACTTGAACACGGCGCAACTCGGCGCGCTCGTCTGGTTGAAATGGCGTCTGTTCCTGAACGCGATGCGTTCGCGGCGGGGCGCGGCCAACCGTTTCGCGTCAATTCTCGGCACGCTCGCCGCGCTCGCCTTCTCGCTCCTCATCGCCACGGGCTTCGGCTTCGGCGCGTACTTCGTGATCGTCAACCGTTCGAGCGGCGGCAGGCGCGCGACGGCAGCGTTGGCGCGCGACCTGGCGACGGGCGCAAGCGTCGAAGCGTTGCTCTTTCTGTTTCTGTTCATGTCGATGATCTATTTGATGTGGGCGTTCGTGCCTCTGAGCCTCGGCGGCGGCGAGCATTTCGATCCGGGTCGTTTGTTGTTGTACCCGGTCAGCCTGCGCAAACTTTTCGTCATTGACTTGCTGAGCGAGTTGACGAGCCTCGCCTCGATCTTCGCCGCGCCGTCGGTCTTCGCCATCGCGCTCGGCGCGGGACTGGCGCGCGGACAGGTGGCGGGCGCGCTCGTCGTCGCCGCGTGCGCCACGCTCTTCGGGGTCGCGCTCGCCAAACTGCTCTCCACGAGCGTCGGCGCGTTGATGCAGCGGAAGCGGACGCGCGGCGAGGCGTTGCTGGCCTTCCTCGGCATACTCGGCGCGCTCTCCGGCGTCGCGCTCGGACAGGCCGAACACTTCTTCGCGCGGCTCGACAATTTCCCCGCCGCGCTGCGCTTCACGCCTCCCGGCGCGGTGGCCGTCGCGCTCACCACGCCGGGCGCGGGCAACGCACACTACGCGCTCTCGCTCGCCGTCCTGCTGGCCTACACTCTCCTGCTCACAACTCTGACTTACAAGATCGCGCTCGTCGCTCTGCGCGGCGGCGGTGCGAAGCGACGCCGGAAGGCCGCAGCGGCGAGCGACACGTCGAAGGGCGCGGGCGGTGTGGATGCGAAGGCGGGCGGGTGGCGTCTGCCGTTCGGCTCGGAGGAGTTGTCTGCGATCTTTGAAAAGGAGTTGCGCTACGCTCTACGCAACGCGCAGTTGCGCACGATGGCCTTGATGCCGGTCATCCTCTCGCTCTCGCTGAGGATGATCGGCACGCGTCGCGGCGGCTCAACCGCCGCACTGTTGCCCGCGTCGCTCGCGCCTTACATGGAAGGCAGCGCTGCTGCCTTGAGCGTGCTCTACACGTTCCTCATCACGTCTGCGCTGTCGGCGAATCTTTTCGGCTACGAGTCGGGCGGGATGCGCGCTTACGTGCTCGCGCCCGTCGCGCGGAGCAAGATTTTGTTGGGGAAGAATCTGGCGATGCTCTCCGTCTCGCTGGTCGGCGCGGTGGCCGTCACGTCGGTCAACGCGCTCATTTATCGAGACCTGACGCCGCGCGCACTGCTCTTCACCGCGCTCTCCTTCGTCTTCTTCGCGGCGGCGACGGCGACCATCGGCAACTTGTTCTCGATCAGTTTTCCGAAACGCCTGAAATACGGGAAGCGCATGAACGCGTCGGGCGTGGCGGGGTTGCTCCTGCTTCCGGTCTTCCTGTGCATCGCCGCCGCACCCGCGCTCGCGGTGCTCGGGGGCTACGCCGCAGAGAGTCTCCCGGTTGAATATGTTATACTCGCCGCGTTCGCTATCGCGGGCGTGGCCGTCTATTTTCTGTCGCTCAAGGCGCAGGGACGCTGGCTCGCACGACGCGAACTTGACATCCTTGAAGCAGTGACCGGACGCGGCGACGACTGAGAACGCGCGTCTTTCAAGTGCGAACAACTCGGCGCACGGAAACTTTGACGGTTGCCGCTTAAAGTTCATATTGATTCCAGAGGTGCGGCGCGCTTTATTTTCGTTTCATACGGCGCGCGGCATCCGGGCGGGAAGAGTCCAAAGGTGGATGCGTCCCCGTCCAGACACAAATGGCACGCAGAAAATATCGCAGCACCCAACCCGTCACGGAACGCTCGTTCTTAGAGTATCTTTCCACGCCCGCCCTGCAAACTTCCCGCATCGAACTCCTGCGCCTCGTGCGCGGCGGCGAAGACACCTATCTCGAACTCAAAGTTAAACTCTCAAACCCCGAAAAGATCGCGCAGGGCATCTGCGCGCTCGCCAACACGGGCGGCGGCGTGATGGTCTTCGGCGTCAGCGATCAACTCCGCGTCGAAGGCGTGGACGACCCCGAAGACGTGCGCGACGAGATCGTCCGCATCTGCCGCGAACAACTCTCGCCGCAACTCGTCCCGTATATCGATCTCATCGCGTTCGACAACGGGCGGCGCGTCGTCGCCGTCGAGATCGAAGGCAAGCGTCGCCCCTACCAGACGCGCGCCGACGGGCGTTACTTCATACGTATCGGCGCGGACAAGCGCGAAGCCACCCGCGAAGAACTCTCCGTGCTCCTCGACGAAGCGCGCCCCCTGCGCTACGAAAACATCATCGTGCCGGGCGCGAGCGACGCGGACATTGACGAAGCGCACCTCTGGAGTTTCGTGCGCGAGTTTGCCGGAGACGCTTTCGACTCAGACCCGAACGCGCGCGACTACCCGACCGCAGACGTGTTGAAGCGCGACCTCCTGCTCGCGGCGGGCAACATGGGCGAGGCCGTGCCGACCGTCGCCGGGCTTCTCCTCTTCGGACGCGACGAGCGCGTCGCCGCGCTCCTCCCGCGTTCCACCGTCACGGCCATCCGCTACGCCGGAGACACCGTGCAGGACGCGGAGATCGAACGCGTCGAACTCCGTGGCAACCTGCACACGCTCTACGAATCCGCCCTGCGCTTCATCGCGCGCTACTGCGATTTGTTGGACGCGCGCCCGCGCCCGCGCAACACATCCACACACGGCGACGCAACGGAAGACGCGCCCGTCGCCGCACGCGCCAACTACCAGCGCGCGGCCGTGGGCGAAGCCGTCGCCAACGCGCTCGTGCATCGCGACCTCGCCCTGCGCGATCACACGACGCGCCTACTCGTCTTCGATCATTCAATCGAGATACTGAACCCGCGCCGCACCGCAGGCTTCGCGCCGCCCGCGCAACGCGCCATCCGCTACGGCGTGCCGCAGCAACTCAACCCCCAACTCGCCGCCATCTTCCGCAGCCCCGCCTACGGCCTCGCCCTCCCGCACGGCGGACTCCCGATGCTCCTGCGCCAGGCGCGCCTCTTCTCCACACGCCGCGCCGACATCAACCTCTTCAACGACGAATTCCGCCTGCGCCTCTACGGAATCTGAAACCTGTTTCTAGTTTCGGGTTTCAAGTTTCCGGTTAAAACAAAAAAAGGATCGCAGGTTTGAGTGACAAACCTGCGACCCCTTATCCGGTTTTAACTTGAAACCTGAAACCTACCCCTAAGGCTTCGGCGCGTTGTAGAACTTGCGGTGCTGGACTTCAAACTCTTTATCGTCATAGACGCCGTCGGCGTTGATGTCGACTTTGACGACGATCTTGTGTTGCTTGCCGTCGCGGCGGTCGCCGGGGTTGTAGCCGAGGCTGTACTGGCTGCGCATGAGCGCGTTGATGGCCGAGAGCGTCGAGCGATATTCGCCCTCGAAGGTGACGGGGAAATATGCGCCGCCGGTCTCTTTGGCGAAGGTGCTCAAGGTGTTCTGCGCCTGAATGAGCGTGAGGCGTCCGGGGAAACCGCTGAGCGTGTCGGTGGCCTCCATCTGGTCGCCGAATCTCTTGTAGAACATGTTGCCCGTGCCGATGATGTAGATCGGGATGCCAGCGTTCTGCGCGATCTTGCGCGCCTGATCGTAGTTGGTGCGGCTGAACGTATCAATGCCCGTGGAGATGAGGAAGATGGCGCGGCGTCGGCCTTCGACGCTCGCCAGCCCGGCATAGTCCGACTTCTCCGGTTGATTGTCTTCGAGCACCACGGAATCGGCGCGGCCACCGGAAATCGTGAGTTTCAACGCGTCGAACAAATTCGTTTCGCGGAAGGCCGGACGGTTGCGGACGAGCAGATTGATCACTTCGTTGACGCGGCGCGGGTCGTTGGTGAAATCCGTGAGCGGCGTCGGGCGCATGTCGTAAGCGATGACGGAGATGAAGTCGCCGCGTTGCACGGCATCCTGCATGAAGAGCGCGGCGGGCGCGATCAGTTCGCGCCGACCGTCTTCCATGCCGCCCGTGCCGATGGAACTGATGGCCTGCGCGAGCCGGCTGTATTCGATGACGACGGCGACGTTGAGTTTCGCTTCGGGCGTGGCGAAGTTGGTGATCGTTTGCAAGACGCCGTCTTCAAAGATGGCGAAGTTCGCCTGCTTCAAGTTGCCGACGATCTGCTTGCTCTTCTTGTGGACGACGGTGGCTTCGATGTTGACGAGGTTCGTCACGATTTTGACAACCTCGGCTTCCTGCGGCGTGTTGATGATCTCTTTCGGAACTTCTTCGGCGGGTTTCTCTTCTCCCGGCTTCTGCTCGCCCGGTCGCTGATTCTTCTTCTGCGGCAGCGTCTCCGGCTTGCGGCGCGATTGCGCGAGCGTCGCCACGCTCGTCACGGAGGCGTTAGCGAAAACGAGCATGAGCGCGACGGCGAGAGCGAGGACGCGTTGGCGGCGGCTGAGAGAGTTATTCATGGTAATACGTACCTCTTAAAAACTGGCTGATGACAAGGGGCGGGCACGAGACAAGTGTGCGATTAAGTTTGCTGTCGAGTTTTCCTGCGCTGCCTCAATATTACGGCGCGCCCCACCGGAAGAGCAAGAAAGGATTAGATGCGGCGACGCGCGGGCGAGATGCCGCAGCCGGTTGCTATCAACTGCCGCCGCATCCCGCGCCGCGCGCGCGCTTTCGGGTCGCGTCGCTTAAGGGCGACCGGTAGAGGAGAGTGCTTCGGCTTCAACCGTCACGTCGTAGGTGCCGGAGTTGTCGCCGAGGTTACCTTCGTTGACGCCGAGGAAGAGTCGCCCGGCGCGCTGCGCGACAAACTCGCGGTTTGCGCCGACGAAGATGAAATCGTCGTTATCGTCGCCGATGACGGCGATGAGCGCGCCGGTCGGCTCATTGCGCATCAGCTTGTCGCGGTCGGCGAGGCGTGGCAGGCCGGTCGGCGTGGACATCTGCCCCGCGCCCAGAGAGACGCGCCCCGTCGCGGTGATACGCAGGCGTTGACCGGCGCGCACCATCAGGCCGCTATCGTTCCAGCCGTTCGAGGCGTTGTCGGCGCGTACGCGCAGGCGGATCGGGAAGAAGACGGGCGCGCCGCCCGAGTTCGGCGTGGCGGCAGCGTCCGTGTCGCGGTCGTTGGTCGGCGTGTTGTCCGGTTGCGTGCGCGTGTCGGGAGGAAGATTGCGTATGACGGGCGCGGTGTTGCCGCTGCGCGGTTGGTTGTCGTCCGCCACGTTGCCGCTATTTCCGCCGCCCGTGTCTGCCATGCCCGCCGTCGCGTCGAACTCGATGGATTCGATGTCTTCCGAGTAGATCGTCATGCGCCCGCGCCGCCCGCGCGCGCCCGCGCCGATGAGCACCGTAAACTGTTGATCTTTAAAAGCGATGATCTGGCCGCGCACGACCGAGCCGTCGCGCAGGCGAATCGTATCGGCGAGGATGCCCGCGCTCGAACTCAAGATGAGGGCGGCGGCCACCGCGAACGCGCCCAATTTACTCTTCTTCATAATCCCTCCCGGAAATTGTGGACAAGTGACGAAATGATTCAGCGGACGTTTACCAAACAGAGACACGCTTTGGCAAGCGGGAGAGTAGCATGTTGCACGAAAGGATGTCCGAATTGCAGTCGCGGTTGCCTATAAAACAGTGACGAGAGAAAACAGGTTTCAAGTTTCAGGTTTCAGGTTTCAAGTTAAAGACCGAAGAGCCTTTCAGACCTGAAACTTGAAACCTGAAACCTGAAACCTGTTGTGCGGCTTCTTTACCATTCAACTGTTCTCGGCTATTCTCTCAAACTCCAACTGAGATGACAGACTTGAGGGAGTTCTAAATATGGCCTTACCGGCAAGGTATCGGGGCGCGGGCTATCGCGCCTGGCTCAGCGAAGATTTGGGCGCGCTCGTCGAGTCGAAGGATTTGACGCTCTCGCATTTGCAGAAGGGCTACGTGCGTTCGCGCTGGCTGCAACAGGTCTTGCGCCTCGATTACGAGTTGCAGCGCGCGCTCAAGCGGTATCAGGTTTTGCGTCTGGCGACCGCGCTCGGATGTCTCTTCATCCTGATGCTCGTCAGTCTCGGCTTTGATGAAGGACGTTGGGGCGCGTGGTCGAACGGCGTGCGCTATCTGACGATTCTCTCGACGCTCACCGTCGCGGCGTGTGTCGTCGTCGAGCACCTGTTCAACTACGGCGAGCGTTGGCGCGAAACCGAGCAACATCTGGAACGGCTGCAAACCGAAGGCTGGCGTTTTCTGCAACTGAGCGGCCACTATCGTCATTATGAAAACCACGCGGCGGCCTTCTCCGCTTTCGTCAATCAGGTGGAAGAGATGAGCCAGCGCGAGGTGGAGGTTTATAGTTCGCGCGTGCTGCATGAGCGGAGAAAGGGAGGTGGCGCAGGCGAGGCGGACAGCCCAAAAAAGTTGGAAGCGCCGCCCCCACCCGACGAGGCGAC
>DASYMM010000213.1:0-4797 GCA_036009085.1 Pyrinomonadaceae bacterium
GGGACGATTGCTGATAGCCCTAAAAAAGTCCCGTCAGGGACGATTGGTAATAGCCTAGCGATTTATCGCCGGGTAGCGAATGGCGGAAAAAATTTTTGAGTCCCGGAGGGACGATTGAATGTTGCGGCGTAACATTCAACCGTCCCTCCGGGACTCAATATTTTATACTTCGCACATTATCCCCGGCACGCAAGTGCCGGGCTATTACCAATCGTCCCTGACGGGACTTTTTTAATCGAAGAGTGAACGGTTGACGGAGGTGGCGGCTTTTTTCGTGGCGCGTTTTTTCGTCTTGGCGGGCGCGCTCGGATGGTGCGCGAGGTGTTCGGCGTTGAGGCCGAGTTCGCGCAGGTGTGCGGCAAACTTCGGCTCGCCGTGCATGGTGATAATGCGTTGCGCCCCGGTCTCGCGTGCGAGGCGGACGAGGTCGTCGTAGTCCGCATGGTCGGAGAGCGGGAGGATCAGGTCAACGCCCGTGTACATGTAGGGCGCGCTGCGATTCAAAGCCCAACCCGTGAGCATGATCAGGTAGCGGCGTTCGATATTCAGGAGCATCGGCTGCTTGCGGCAACCCGGCGGCGCAATCAGCACGCGCCCCTTCAAGTGCTCGCGGTCATACTTTTCATAACGCCCCGAAAACTCCACGCCGCACTCCCGGTAAATCTCCGCCACGTTCCACACCGAGCCGTGCAGCGTCACGCGATAGCCGCGACGCAATAACAACTCCAAAGCCTCCTGGCTCTTCCCCAGAGCGTAAGCCAGAACGACCGGCACGCGGTCGTCCGAGAAGGCGCGCTCGACTCCGGCGTAGAGGCGGTCGAAGGTCGCCACGTCGGGCGGGAAGCGGTAATGCGGGTCGCCGAAAGTTGACTCCATGACGAGCGTGTCGCAAGGGACGATGACCGCCGACTCCGCCGCGACGTTCGGGCGCAACTTGATGTCGCCCGTATAAACCAGCCGCTCGCCATCCGCTTCGACGAGAATCTGAGCCGAGCCGAGGCAGTGCCCCGCCGGGTAGAAAGTCAGAGCATAACGCCCGTAGTCGCGCCGCTCGCCGTAAATCTGCGTGGTCATTTTCGCCTCGCCGCGACGGTGTTGGAAGATGCGCGCAGTCTCCGGCGTCGCGACAATCGAACAATGCTCCGCGATGTGATCCGAATGCCCGTGCGAGATGACGCAATGCTCGCGCGGCCCGTCTGCGTCGAGCCACAGATCGAGATCGGGCAAATACAAACCTTCCCTGTATTCAACTCTGAGCAAAGCCGGCTCCCCTCGTTAACCCCATCCGCGTTAGTGAAAATTAGATGCACGCGACCGACATACGATAGCCTTATCGCGGTTGGAAGTTAAGGGTAACGAAAACCACTACTCACCGCAGAGGCGCAGAGTTCACGCAGAGTTGGCGCGGAGAGTTGAATGGTTTCCTCTGCGTCAACTCTGCGGCTTGGCTCCGCGTCTCTGCGGTGAATGTCTTCACATCAAAAGGTATGATAAAACACTCGCGGGCACGCGCTAAACGAAGCCTGCGCCGTCGCCTGAAATCAACGAACATGGAAGAAGCCGAAAGCCCACAGTCGCCCGAAGAGCAAACGCGCACGACCCTGCTGCGGCGCATCGCCGCGTGGCGTCTGTGGCGCGCACAGGTGCGCTACTCGGTTGTGCTCATCGCCTTCGCCGTGCTCGCCTTCTTCGCCCGCGCCAACGCCTACTTCGCATGGGACAGAGCCGTCGCACACTGGCTGCAATCATGGCGCACGCCCGCGCTCGACGCGCTGATGTACGCCGTCTCATTCATCGGCTACACCTGGTATCCTTACGCTCTCTCAATCGTCACCGCGCTCCTCTTTTTCGCCACGCGGCGTCGCAGCGAAGCCTTCGGCCTGTTTCTGAGCACGGCGGGCAGCGGCCTGCTTAATCGCGCGATCAAGATGCTCATCGCACGCCCGCGCCCCGCAGCCCCCGTGGTGAACGTCTTCCGCGAACACGGCGGGCAGAGTTTTCCTTCGGGACACGTCACGTTCTATGTCTGCTACTTCGGCTTCCTCTTCTTCGTCGCCTACGCGCTCCTGCCCGCACGCACGCCAGCGCGCCGCGTCGCACTTACTTTTTGCGTCCTGATGATCGCCCTCGTCGGCCTCTCGCGCGTCTATCTCGGCGCACACTGGCCGAGCGACACCCTCGGCGCATACTTCCTCGGCGGCCTCTGGCTCGCCTTCTCGCTCTACATCTACCGGCGTTGGAAAGAACGCTCGACGTTCCACCCTGAGAGCAGTGACGAGTGACAAGTGACGAGTGACAAGTTAAAAGACAAGTTTTTTGCTTTAACTTGTCACTCGTCACTGTTTCCTTCATCGTTCGATACGCACGCTCGTCCCTATGGGCACGGCGTCGAAGAGTTCCTTGATGTCAGGGTTGTCGAGCGCGGCGCAGCCCCAAGTCCAATCGTCTTCGGTGCCGCCGCCGTGTATGAAAATCTCGCCGCCGAGCGCGGTGTCCCACGGCGGGCAACGTCTGTTCTTGATTGCGCTGACAATCGCGTCGCGCTCGGCACGCGTGATGAGTTTGTCGCGCAGGCCGCGCTCGGCGTCTTCGACGTTCGGGTAGCTCAGGCCGAGCGAGAGATAAAAATTGCTGCGCGCGTTTTTGACGCAGACGTAGAAGTCGCCCTCCGGCGTCGCGCGGTCGCCTTGCTTGAGTTTGTCGTCCACAGGGTTTGCGCCGAGCGCGATCCTGTACGCGCGCACAAGGCGTCCATCCGAATAGAGAGACAATTGCCGCGTGGATTTCGAGACGACGATCTTCGGATTGACGAGCGGGATTTTGAGCGGCGACTGCTCTTGCGGTTGCGGCGGTTGCGGCGCGGACGGCGACGGCGCGGGCATCGCCGTTTGTGGTTGCAACCTCGTCGCCTCCCGCTTCGTCGCCGCATCTGAATGAACTTTACCGGGCATTAGATTTTCGTTTGCGCCGCTCGCGTGAATCCCCGCGCCGCCGGGCAGAGGCGAGAGGCTCAAGGCGACGAGCGTGGCGATAGTCGTGGCAATAACTTTCAACATCTTCCAGCCCCGTGCGTGAGACGCGCGCTCTACTTCGTCAACAGACGCCAGTTGTTCGTCGGTTCCGAAGGCACGCGTCGCTCCCGCTCAACCCAATCAATGATCAACTCGCGTATCTCCGTGCTTGAGCGATACAGTTCGGGCGCGCCCTTGTACATCGTATAACCGCCGCCGCCGTTGACGCGATAATTATTGGTGGCGAGTTTTAGTTTCTGCGCCGCGTCGAGCGGTTGTCCGCGAAAGCGCAAATTCTGTACGCGCGCACCAAACGGCTTCGTCAGGTCGAGATCGTAGGTGACGCCCTCCGCGATGTCGAAATTGTAGGCCGGGATTTTTTCGTCCACGAGTTCGGCTGGCGTACGCCCCGCTTCATACGCGCGAAAAAACTTCGCGGAGTGTTCGAGCGCGTCCTTCAACTGCGCGCCCGTCACTTCGAGCACGACGAGCGTGTTCTCGTAAATATACAACCCCGCGATGTCGCGCACCGTCACCGCACCGCGCGGCAGACGCGCCTGCGGGTTGAAACTCGCCACCATCGAAACGTCCGCGTGCCCCACGTCCAACTGCACGCGTTGAACTAAATCCAGAATCGCCGAGTCGCGAAACAGAGACCCTTCGGCGGTCAACTCCGCGCCGGATTCGCCGATGACGCGCGCCAGCCAGTTTTGCGTCTCTTGATCATAGGGCGCGACGAGACGCGCGACCTCCGCGTCTGTCTCCGTCCGCTCATTAACGGCGACGGTGCGCGCCGCCTTCGCCGCGACGCGCCAACGCCCGCGCCCGTCTCTCTCCAGATACACGTCCGCGCGCGCCAGATGCCGCCCCCACGCATTCGCCTGCGTGAGCAGCGTGTCGCCGATGACGACCGACGGCACTTCCCGGTGCGTGTGTCCCATCAAGACGAGATCGATGCCCGCGACTTGCCGCGCGAGTTGCACGCCCACGTTCTCCTGCGTCACCTGTCCGGGACTCACCTCGCCCGTCCGCAAATCCTCTTCCAGCCCCATGTGCATCGCGACGACGACTAGATCGACGCGCTCTTTCTCGCGCAACACGCCGACCCACTTGCGCGCCTCCGCGACGGGTTCGCGAAACTCTAGCCCCGCGAAGTTTTCCTTGTTCTCCCAGACGGGCACGCCCGGCGTCGTCAGCCCGATCACGCCGACGCGCACGCCGTTCAGTTCTTTGACGAGATAAGGCTGGTAGTAAGTTTCGTTCGTGCCGCGCTTGTAAGTGTTGGCGGAGAGCCACGGGAAGTTTGCTTCGCGACGCGCCTTCTCAAGCACCGTGAGGCCGAAGTTGTATTCGTGATTGCCGACGGCGAGCGCGTCGAACTTGAGCGCGTTCATCGCGAGCATCAAGGGGTCGGGCGGCGCGTTGTTCTTCTTGTTGTGAACATATTCGAGCGGCGTGCCCTGAATCGTGTCGCCCGAATCGAGGAGGAGCGTCCCGGCGGGGTTTTCCCTGCGCGCCTGCCGGATGAGCGTCGCCACCTTCGCCAGCCCGCGCGCGTCCGGCCTGTTCGTGTAGTAATCGAAGGGCAGGACGTTGCCGTGCAAGTCCGTGGTTGACAAGATAGTGATCCACGCACGCCGCGCCGCCGCGCCGTCCGACTGCGCTTGTGCGTGACCGTGTAAGAACAGCAGCGCGAGCAACGACAGGAGACATCGCGGGAGTTTCCCCGTGGCTAAAAGTTTTCTCATCAATCTCGATTCTTTTCCTTTGCGTCTTTGCGCCTTTG
>DASYMM010000214.1:0-18433 GCA_036009085.1 Pyrinomonadaceae bacterium
GCAAGAGAGCAAGTCGGCAGCCGACAAGGGCGGCAACGTCCAGCCCTTGCAGGCCGCCTTCCCCGTCGTCATCCCGTCGCTTCAGCCGGGTGAATCTGTCACCATCACGTTCCAGGTGACGGTCAACTCGAACATCGCGAACAACGTGACGAGCGTGTCCAATCAGGGACACATCATGAGCAGCAGTTTCCCCTCACCTGCAACGGATGAGAGGCTGACTGATGACCCGTCGGTGGGTGGCGCGAACGACCCGACGGTCACGGAAATCCTTCCGCGCCCGACCTACACCATCAACAACGCTTCGATTCCCGAACCTTCCACGGGTTCGGCGAACATGCCGTTCACCGTCTCGCTCAGCCACGCTTACGGCAGCGCGGTGTCGGTTAACTTCCAGACCGCCGACGGAACGGCGACCGCAGCCGGAGGCGACTACACGCCGACGAGCGGCACGCTCAACTTCGCCGCCGGACAACTCGTGCAGACCATCTCCGTGCCGGTTCTCGCCAACGGCGACACGTCCGACGAGAACTTCACCGTGACGCTCTCCAACCCGGTCAACAGCGTGCTCGGCGCGGTTGTCACGGCGACCGGCACGATCACGGAGGCCAGTCCGGCCGGACGCGTGCTCATCAGCGAAGTTCGCACCTCCGGCCCCGGCGGCGCGGGCGACGACTTCGTCGAGTTGTACAACAATCAGGATGTCTCGCAGAACATCAGCGGGTGGGCGGTCTTCAAGAGCGGCGCAAGCTGTCTTGATACGCCCGTGCTCGTCGCCGTCATTCCGGCGGCCACGACGCTCCCGCCGCGCGGCCACTACCTGATCGTCGGACCGCAGTACAGTCTGGCGACCAGCGCGGCAGGCAATGCGACCGTCGCCGCCGTCACCGACATCGAGGCCGACCGCAACCTCGCGCTCTTCAACACGTCGAACGTGTTGAGCCTGAGCACGACAACGCGTGAGGACGCCGTCGGATTCGACGTCAACGCGGGCGGCGGTAACAACTGCGACCTCCTCCGCGAGGGCGCAAGCCTCCTGTCTGCGGGCGGCAGCGCATCGCAGTACAGCTACGCACGCAACCTCGTTACCGGTCTGCCGAAGGAGACGAACGACAACGCGGCTGACTTCCTGCTCGTCTCGACGACACCGGCGGTGGCCGTCGGCAACAACCTGACGCCTGCGTTGGGCGCACCGGGGCCGGAGAATCTGGCCGCCCCGATTCAGCGCAACGCCGTCGTCAAGGCGTCGCTCATTGACGGGACGCAAGCCACCACCGCTCCGCCCAACCGCGTACGTAGCTCGTTCGGCGCAAACCCGACGAACGCAGCCTTCGGCACGCTCTCCATCCAACGCCGCTTCAAGAACACGCTCGGCGTGCCCGTGACGCGGCTCCGCTTCCGCATCGTTGACCTGACGACGATCAACAACCGTCCTCCGGGAGCGTCTGACCTACGCGTCCTTAGTTCGACGGGTGCGGTCATCAACTCTGCGGGCAACACCGTGGTGACGGTCACAGGGCTGACGCTCGAAGGGCCGCCGCAACCGAACGGTGGCGGTTTGAACTCCACTCTGACGGTCATCCCGCCGGGCGGCGCGCTCGCCTCAGGCGCGACCATAGACGTGCAGTTCCTCCTCGGAGTTCAGGAACAGGGCAACTTCAGCTTCTTCGTCAACGTGGAAGCTCTGCCCGTCCCGCCGGGAGCACCCGGTCCGCTTCCGGGCGCAGACCTGAAGAACGGCTCGACGCAGAAACAGGTTGACCCCGCCGCGCCGAAGCCGGACGATCAACCATAACCACTAACCGGCGAGGCTCTCGCGCAGCACATGCTTGAGAGCCTCGCCGCCCAACACAAAGAGAAGGCCGCAAGCGTCAATGCTCGCGGCCTTCTCTTTTTCCTCTACCTTCCCGCGTCGCCCCGCCCGACAGCGGTTTTCGCACCGGCTGTACGGCAGGCTGACAGCCTGCCGTACTTTCAAATTCGCTCTATCGCCACACGCCTGTCAAAGCGTCCGCCAGTTGGTCGCGCCACGTCGTCCAGTTGTGCCCGGCGGCAGATTCTCGATAGACGACCGGATAGCCTTTGCCCGCCAGCAACACGCGCACGCGGCGATTCACTTTCCAGATCGGCTCCAACAACCCCACGTCGAAGTAGAATTTCAGAGGCCGCGCGGCTCGCGCCCGCTCGTCCAGAGCCGCGAGCGTCGTCACCACGCGCTCGTCGTCAATCTGGAAGGCCGTGGATTGACCCGCCACGCGCGCAAAAACGTCTCCGTGCCGCAAAGCCGTCCACACGGAGATTGTGCCGCCGAGGCTTGCGCCCATCAACGCACGCGCGTCGCGCTCGGCGCGCGTGCGGTAACGCGCGTCAACGAAAGGCACGAGTTCCGTCGCCATGAACTGTGCGAACCTGTCGTTTGCCCAGTACTCTTTGAAACGGTTCACCGGATCGACGAAGACGATGATGAAAGGCGCGACGCGTCCCTGTGCGATCAACTGATCGGCGATGTGTGCGGCGCGTGCGCGCGCCACATACTCCGAGCCGTCTTGCAGGTAGAGCACGGGGAAGCGTCCCGCCCCTCCGGCGTAACCGGGCGGCAGATAGACTTGCAGCCGTCGCTTCCCTCCTTCGAGCAGGGCGGTCGGCGCGTCGAGTTTCTCCAACGTGCCGCGCAAGTCCCACTTCGTTTCGGCCAACGCGGAAGGGCGATAGCCGGGCATCGCGAAAAAATTATTGAAGCCGCCCACGCCGTTGTCGAGTTTGCTCGTGCTCAAAGGGTCGTTGATCCATTCGCCGTCGGCAATCAACTTGTATTCGGCGCGCGCATCGCGCTCGAACTTCAACGTCAAATATTTCACGTCCGTCCCCGCCAACTCGTTGAGCACCAGACGGCGCGGACTCCAGCTCGTGAAGTCGCCCACCACCTCCACGCGCTTCGCCTTGCCGCGATAGACGAACGTGACCTGCTCGCCTTCCACCAGCGGCGAACGCTCGGCCTTCCGCAACTGCTCCAACAGCGACGGCGACGCCGACTGAGCCGACAATTGCGTCGCCGACTTTGCCGTCTCATATTTACGCAGTTCATCCTTCGTCATCCCGCGTACTCCGATGCGCCGATACGCGCTCGCGCCGTTTGTTTTGTGCCAGCCGATCACCACAGTCGTTTCTCCTTCGGGCACGCGGAACTCAAACTCCGCCGAGCCTTCTTTGTTCAACGTCACTTCGCGCGCCTCGCCGTTTGCCCACGCATAGACGCGCGTGCCCGCCTCGAATCCGCCGCCGCCTAAATTCAAGACCGTCCCCGCCTCCACAGGCTCACGCTCCTCTTCCGCGTCGCCGCTCGACGCGCCGCCCGCGTCCGCCGGAACGGGTTTCGCGGCGTAACGCGTCGCCACGATGTCGGGCGTCTCAAGGTTGCGCCCCTCCGAGAGATTCGCCGCGAGACGTATGAACTGCGCCATCGTCCACGCGAGCGGCGTGGCCGAACCCGTCCCCTCGCCGAAGACGAACTCCGGGCGCGGGCTCTCGCGCCGGTCCCAGATTTGTTCGGGCAGCATCAACCCTTCGTTCGCAAAACCGAGCATGTGTCCGAGACGCATGTGCGCCGCCGCCGTCTCGCCCCGCGCCAACTCATACTGCCCGCGCTCGCCTGAGAGCAATGCCCACAGGCGACCCTTGCCCGTATATTTGCCGTCGAAATTCCAGGGGCGTCCGTCGTCCATCTCGCCGTAGCCGTCGTGGTTGTAGCGATACCACGCCGCGCCGCTCGGCGTCTCGACACGCAACACCTTGTCTACCACCGCGAGCGAACGCGCGACGAGAGGATCGTCCGCGCGACGAATGCCGAGGCGCACGAGTTCGAGAAAGCCCGCGTCCACGTATTCGCGCTCGTCGTAATCCGCGCCGCCGTTCCCTGCGTTCATCAGGTCGCCGTCGTTCGGGTCGTCGTCCACGTGCGCGATGCGTATGTAATAAACTTTGTCGCCGTGCATGCCGGTCGAAGTCGCCGTCTGGCGTTCGACGTTGCGCGCCCACTCGTCAGCCGTCGCGAGATAAATTGCGGCCGCGGCTCCGGCGTCGTTTCGCCGCGCGATCTCTGCGGCGCAGACGAGCCCTGCGATCTCCGCTGCGATGGTCGAGGGCGAATAGCCCGGCTTCTCCTCCCAACGCTCCTGCGGCGTGCGCGGGCCATGCTTGACGAGGAAGTCTGCGGCGGGCTTCACGTGCTTCGTCCACGTCTCATTGTCCGTGCGCCCGAGCGCGTAGGCGAGGATGAGCGGGTAGGCCACTTCGTCCATCTGGAGCGAACCCCAGAACGGGCGACCGTCGAGCCAAGAGTTTTGCGGAAAACTTCCGTCCGCCTTCTGCTGCACTTTGAACAAATAATTCAGAGCGCGATCCGCCCCGGCCTTGTCGCCCAAGGCGTGCAGCGCGGTCGCCACCTGATAGAGATCGCGCGACCACACGAGATGATAGCCGCCCACGTTCGGCTCGTTTGCAGACGCGCCCCCGCCCCACGGCACGGAGAGCGAAGCGATGTTCGCCCCGCGATAAGTCTTATCCTCGTGCGCCCGCAAGATCATCGCCGCCATGTCGAACTGCGCCTGATACTTCGCCTCGACGCGCCGGAGCGACGCAAGATACTCATGCCAGCCCCGCTCATACTCCGCACGCACGCGTGTAAAACCTTTTGCCAGCGAGGCACGCGCGTTCGCCAGAGCCTCCTCCGTCCCCTGCCCGAATCCGAGCGCGATGGTGAACGGCGCGCCCTCGCGGACGCGCGCCATCTGCACGACGTTGCCATCCGCCGCGCGCCTGTATTGCTTCTCGATACGCCCCGCAGGCATCGCGCCTCCTTCAAGCAACTGCACGAGGCCGTCGCTCGTGCCGAGATAACCGTTCGTCATCTCCGTCAGCCCCGTGCTTGAGAGAAGCGCGGAAGTCCGTCCCGCGTCCGAGGCGAGCAGCGCATCCCCCTCAGTCCATGCCGAATCGTGCAGGCCGCTATTGTTGAGAGACGGGTCGTAATAAACGTAGAGGGCGCGCGCGGCGGGCGTGTGGCTCTTGAACTCGACGTTAATCAGGATCGTGTGCCGCTCCGGGTCGGTCGTATAAGTTTTCGTGATCGTGTACGCGCCGTTCCTCGCCGTGTTCGTCTGGCGAAACGAGAGTGCGCGCGGGTCAATGACCTCGATGCGATGCGTCGTGTTCTCGCTTTCCATCTCGACGCGCCCTCCGGCCGAGACGACGACGAACTGCAACTCCTGCGAGTTCGCCACGTCAACGGTCGGGTAATAAACTTCCGTCATCACGCCCCGCCGCAAGGTGAGCCACACCTTCGATTCGAGCGTGTTCGACGTGCCCACGCCCTGCTTCCCCGCGCTCGGCCAACGCGCCTCCAGCCCCGGCGCACCCGGCGCGAGATTGTTCCCCGCCTCCTGCGCCGCGCACGTAGACACACACGCCAAAACAAAAAGAACGCACCACAACGATGCGTCCATCACACGTTTACATATCATTATTTTTTCTTCCGCTTAGTTGATTGCTAAAACCGCCCATCCCGTCGTCTTCCTTTGCGCCTTTGCGTGAGACTTAATTCTTTAGTAAGCATCAATCTCACGCAAAGGCGCAAAGGCGCAAAGAAGAATTTAACTTGTCACCCGTCACTCGTCACTCGTCACTGCCCCATTCACCCTTGCTTGCGTCCGAGCATGTCGAGGCCGACCGCCGTGACGAGGATCGCGCCTTTGATGATGAACTGCGAATAAGGCTGCACGTTCAAAAGCGACATGCCGTTGTCCAGACTCGCCATGAAGAGCGCGCCGAGGCACGCGCCGAAGACCGTGCCGCGCCCGCCCATCAAACTCGTCCCGCCGATGACGCACGCCGCAATCGCGTCGAGTTCCAGTAAGTTTCCCGCATCCGGCGACGCGCTGCCGACGCGCGCCGTGTAGATGATCGAGGCCACGCCCGCGAGCGCGCCCATGATGCAGAAGACCGCCCAGATGTGTTTGCGCACGTTGATGCCCGAAAGCCGCGCCGCGTCCGGGTTGCCGCCGATGGCGTAGAGGTAACGCCCGAACGTCGTGTTCTGCGTCAGGAACGCCCCGCCGAGCGCGACGACGATCAGTATGATCACCGGAATCGGTATCCCCTCGTAATCGTTCATGCGCCAGATGAACAGCATGACGACGAGCGCGGGCAGCACGATGCCGAGCGCGAGATTGAACACGCTCGTCTTCCCCAGCCCGTAACGCTGTCGCGCGCGATGCCGCCTGACGTTCATCCACACAATCGCCGCGACCGCGACGAACGCGAGCGCGAAGCCGACGGGGCGCGTCACAAACTGCTGGCCGACGGCCTTGAAACCCGGCAGCGTGATCGGGATCGTCTCCCCGCGCGTCATGCCTAAGACGACGCCGCGCCACGCGAGCAACCCGCCGAGCGTCACGATGAACGCGGGGATATTCGCGTAGGCGACGAGCGCGCCCTGCGCTTCGGCCACGGCGATGCCGACGATGATCGCCGCCGCGAGCGTCGGCACGAGTCCCCAATTCTCCGTTCCTTGCGCGAAGGCCGCGACGCCGCCGATAAAGCCGACGAGCGAGCCGACGGAGAGATCAATGTTGCCCGTCAGGATCACCATCAGCATCCCGACGGCGAGCACGCCCGTCACCGCCGTCTGCCGCATCAGGTTCGAGAAGTTGCGCGGCGAGAGGAATATTCCTTCTCGAACCCAGCGGAAGCTAAAAAAATTAACGGCATGATCCTTCAGCATCGTGAGGAAGCCGCTCAGACCTTCCCACGCACTAAAACTCGGGCTGTTCGGTGCAGTTACGTAGTGGAAGAATATCCAGATCAAAACCAACGCAAACAACAGCGTGTAAGCGCGCAAAGTATCGGTCGGAATTTTGAACCCGCCGATACGCGTTTGCATGGTTAACTCCGCTGCCCCGCCGGCGGGCGTCACATCAGCCGTCACGGGCGGGCGATCAACTGGAGGTTCGTTAGACGTTTGACTCATAGAGAAGCCTCAGAAGTCAGAGGTCGGAAGTCAGAGGTCAGAGGTTAGTGAGAATCAGTCTGTTTTAACTAACCTCTGACCTCTAACCTCTGACCTCTCTGTTCGTGCCCCGTCGCGCAGGACATCACTTTTTCCGGCGTCGCATCGCTGCGCGTGAACTCGCCCGTCACGCGGCCTTCGTGCAGGACGAGCACGCGGTCGGAAAGCCCTAGTACTTCCGGCAACTCCGAGGAGACGAGCACGATGGCGAGGCCGGACTTGGCGAGCGCGTTGATCTGCGCGTAAATCTCCTGCTTCGCGCCGACGTCGATGCCGCGCGTCGGTTCGTCCAGAAAGAGCACGCGCGGGTTCGTCAAGAGCCACTTGGCGAGCACGACCTTCTGCTGGTTGCCGCCCGAAAGCGTGCCCGCGATGGTGAAGACCGAGTTGGCCTTCACGCGCAACTCTCGCATCGAGCGATTGCCCGCCGCCGCTTCCGCGTCAACGTTTGTGACGAAGCGACCGGAGATGCGCGAGAGTCCGGCGAGCGTCATATTGTTTAGGATCGTCTGGTCGAGCACGAGGCCGAAGCGTTTGCGGTCTTCCGTGACGAAGCCGAGTCCGTGGCGAATAGCGTCCGCGGGGTTCTCGATCCGCACGCGTTTGCCCGCCACGCGCACTTGTCCCCTGGCACGTCCCGCGTGCGCGCCGAAGATCGCCATCAAAAGTTCGCTGCGCCCCGCGCCCATCAAACCCGCGATGCCGAGCACCTCGCCGCCCCTGACGGCGAAACTCACGTCGTCAACCAGAAGCTTGCCCGCCACGTTCGGGTCTTCGACCGTGAAGCCGCGCGCCTCGAACAACACTTCGCCCTGCGCGTGCTCCGGCACCGGGAAGATGTCGCCGACTTCGCGCCCGACCATTTGCGCGATCACCGCCGCTTCGCCCAGCGCGCTCGTCCGTTCTGTCCCGACCGTGCGCCCGTCGCGAAGGACTGTGATGCGGTCGCTCATGCGAAACACCTCGTCAAGCTTGTGCGAGATGTAGATCATGCCGACGCCGCGCGCGCGCAAGTCGTTCAGGATGCCGAAGAGTGTTTCGACTTCCGCGTCGGTGAGCGCGGCGGTCGGTTCGTCTAAAACTAAGAGGCGCGCTTCCTGCGCGAGGGCTTTGGCGATCTCTACGAGTTGCTGCTGGCCGATGCCTAAATTTCTGACGGGCGTGTGCGGGTCGAGCGGGAGGCGCAGGTCTGCTAGGAGGCGGCTCGCGCGCGAGTAGAGTTCGTGCCAGCGGATGATGCCGAAGCGTCGCGGCTCGCGCCCGAGGAAGATGTTCTCGCCGATGGTCATCTCCTGTACGAGCGAGAGTTCCTGAAAGATGACGGCGACGCCCGCGCTTTCGGCGTCGCGCACGCTCTTGAACCGACGCGCCGCGCCTTCGATGAAAATCTCGCCGCCGTATTCCGGGTGCGGGTAGACGCCGCCGAGAATTTTCATCAAGGTTGACTTGCCCGCGCCGTTCTCGCCGACAAGCGCGTGCAACTCGCCGCGACGCAGATCGAACGAGACGCCGTCGAGCGCGCGCACGCCGGGAAAGACCTTCGTGATGTCGCGCATCTCAAGGAAAGGCGCGCCGCCTGCGTCGCTGCCGCTGCTAGTGTTAGCCGTGCTGTCGCTGTTGGTCGTGCTCTCGCTGTTGTTGGAAGCGTTCGTCGTCATCTCGTCACGCGCGTTTCAGGCGGGAGCGTCTCCGTTCCAGATGTCGGCGTGCAGTTTCCACGTGCCGCCGTCGTTCTTCCAGAGCACGATGTACTTGCCCGTCTGCTCGACCTGCCCGCCGCGCGGCGATTCCATGCTGAGCGTGAACTGCCCGATCTCCGTGGCGAGCGTGCCGCCGCTCGTCTCAACGTCAATAGTTTCGAGCGTCGCGGCTTTGATGCCCTGATTCATCGCCGCTTGCCAGAAGGCCGTGATCGCTTCCGTACCGCTCAACGTCGGCACGCCGGGAGGCATCAGGCGCGCGTCCGCAGTGTAGAGCGCGGCTATCCCGGCAGCATCGCCGCGCTTGAAGATTTCGGCAAACTTCGAGTTGGTATTCTCAATCGCCTCGCGAATCTCTTCCATCGTTACTGTCCTCCATTGGCGTCGCCCTTCGGGCATTGTTCGGCGGGAACTTTCTCGCAGATTTTAGTGAGTGTCTGGTAGCCGTCTTTTACGACCGTCGAGACGAGGTTGTCTTTATCCACGGCTTGCGGCTCAAACAACATCGAGGCAACTTTCTTTCTGCCGTTATCCACTGTGTCGTTCGTCTGGACGTTTTCGCCGCGCGCGAGTTTGAGCGCGGCATCAACCGCGCCGTAGGCCAGCGGTTGAATCGGCTTGTAGACCGTCATCGTCTGCTTGCCCTGCACGATGAGTTGCAGCGAGGCGAGGTCTGCGTCCTGACCGGAGACTAAAACCTTGCCCGCGAGTTTCTGCCCGTCGAGCGCCTGAATCGCGCCGCGCGCCGTGCCGTCGTTCGAGGCGACGACGGCGACGACATCGTTGTTCACCTGCGTCAAAGCGTTCTCCACGATGTTCAAAGCCTCGTTAGCCGACCACTCCTTAGCCGCCTGATTGACGATGATCTTAATGTCGCCGCGATCAACGGCGGGCTTCAAGATATTCATGTGCCCCTGATGCAAGAGCCGCGCGTTGTTGTCCGTCGGCGAGCCTTGCACGATCACATAGTTGCCCTTCGGGGCGTGCTTGAGAATGTAATCAGCCTGCATCTCGCCGATCTTGATGACCTGATGCGAGACGTAGAGATCAACGTCTGCGTTCCTGATCAAACGGTCGTAACTGATAACGGGCACGCCTTCGCGATGCGCCATCTCCACAATCGTCGCCGCGATCTCCTGGTTGTGCGGCGCGACGATGAGCACGTCAACCTTTTGCGAGAGCAGGTTCTCGGCCTGCTTGATCTGCAAGTTGTCGTCGCCGTTCGCCACCTGCACCGAAAGTTTCGCGCCCACTTCCGCCGCGCGCTTCTCCACAAGCTCCTTGTCGCGCTGCCAGCGTTCCTCTTTCAGCGTGTCCATCAGGAAGCCGATGAAGACCTGCTCGTTCGCCCCCTTCTTCTTGCGCGCGGTTTGCGCGTCGCCGCTGCCGCTACTGTTGGCGTTGCCGCCGCCGCTCGCGGTGTTATCGCCCGTGCCGCTCGTGCAGGCGGAAGCGGCGAGCAGCATGAACGTCGTCGCGACGAGCAACGCTAATCGAGATGTGAATCTTCGCATGTGTTAAGCTCCTTGAATTTTGACGTATGCGGTCTGTAAGCCCGAAGCGTTCCGGGCGCGGTCTCAGGGTGCGGGGTTTCGCCGCCATCTGCCGCCATTTGTCGTAGAGACGAGAGACCCCCGAAAACTCGATCTCGCGCGGTCTGTCGGATCAGTAAAAATTGGAAACGGGCTGATCGGTGGGCGTAGCTTAACAAAGACGCGGCTCATATTTCCATTGAATTTTTCCCGTGCGGGTGTTAATTTGCGCTTATCCGACAGTCCCCCGTAACTTTGCAAGCAATCTGCCGCCAAATGTGCGGCAACACACTTTGCGCCCGAGTTCTGAAATTGGCGTCGCCGGCATGTTCGTCAACTATTTTCCGCTCTCACGCCGCACGGAGTCTCTCCTGCGGAGCACGAAGACTTGCGCGTCCGGCGTGGGCAGGAATCGTTTCAGGAAGGACTTAAATATGAGTTCAGTGCGGTGCAACTCTCTTCGCGCAATCGTGTGCGGACTCTTTCTAATTCTCTTCGCTGCCTCAGCCCACGCGCAGTTTCGCGCGGCCGTTCAAGGCTCTGTGACAGACCCGCAAGGGGGCACGGTCGTCGGCGCGACCGTCACGCTCAAGAACAACGAAACCGGCAGGACGCAACAGACGACCACTGGCGACGAAGGCTTCTATCGCTTCGCCGGACTGCCCCCGGCGCGCTACACGCTCACCGTCGAGCATTCCGGCTTTAACACGAAGACGCTCGACAACGTCGTGGTCAACGCAGAGGCGACCGAAGGCATCAACATCGCGCTCGAAACTACGGGCGTCTCGGCGGACGTGACGGTAACGGATGTGCTCTCGTCGCCGCTCGAAACCGAAAACGCCAACCTCAACAAAGCGATCACCAACCGCGAGATAAAACAACTGCCGCAGTTCGGGCGCGACCCTTATGAGTTGCTGCGCCTCACGCCCGGCGTCTTCGGACAGGGCGCGCGCAGCGGTTCGGGCGGCGCGGTGAATTTGCCCAACCAATCGGGGCCGGGCGGCTCGAATCGCGCCATCTTCCAGACCGAAAATCAGGTGCAAATCTCGGCCAACGGCCAGCGCGTCTCCGCCAACAATTTTCAGATTGATGGCACGAGCGTCAACAGTTTGACGCACGGCGGCGCGGCGGTCATCACGCCGAATCAGGAGTCGGTCAAAGAAGTGCGCGTCATCGCCAACAACTACTCCGCGGAATACGGGCGCAACTCCGGCGCGCAGGTGCTCACCGTCTCGCAAAACGGCACGAACGATTTTCACGGCAGCCTCTTTCTCAAGAACAACAGTCCGGGCTTGAACTCCTTCAACAAGTACGGCGGCTTCAACAACGCCCCGGCCATCCGCGTCAACAACCGGCTCAATCAATTCGGCGGCTCAATCGGCGGCCCCTTGCCGCTCCCGCGCTTCGGCGAAGGCCGCCCGCCGGCTTTCGAGTTGGGACGCAATCGCGCCTTCTTCTTCTTCTCCTACGAAGGCTTGCGCGCCAATAACACCGACTCCGTTAACGCCGTCATCGAGACACCACAGTTCAGAAGTCTCGTCCAGCAGGTGCGGCCGGGCAGCATCACGGCGCGCATACTCGGCTCGCAAGGCATCGCGCCGCGCGTCATCGCCGTCATTCCCATCACGTGCGCCGCCGGAGGCTTCAACAGCGGCAATTGCCAACAGGTGGCGGGCGGTTTGGACATCGGCTCGCCCGCCGGAGCGACGGGTCAATATCTGCCGTTCAGCAACTTGCAGGGCGGCGGCTTCGACGGCATTCCCGACATCCAGTTCGCACAACTCGCCGTGCCGACCATCACGAGCGGCAACCAGTTCAACCCGCGTCTCGATTTCAACATCGGCGACCGCGACACGATCACTCTGAGCGGTTATCTCTCGCGCTTTCGCGGCGTCGGGAGCGACTCGGCGGGCAGAAGCCGCCCGATGGGCGACATCGCCACCGCGCCCAACAACACCTTCGGCATGTTCACCTGGACGCGCACGCTCTCGTCCACCATGCTCAACGAGCTACGCTTCAACGCCACGCGCTATGCCTACGACGAGATCGCTTCTTCGAGCGACACGCCGTTCCAGTTGCCACGCATCGAGATCGAAAATCTACCCGGCGACCGCATCCGCTTCGGCCCGCCGCGCGCGGAAACGACGCCCGGCATCTTCGCCGAGAACACGTTCGAGTTTCGCGACACGCTGCGCTGGGTGCGCGGCACGCACGGACTCAGTTTCGGCGGCGAACTGCGCAAGGAGCAGGACAACAACAACCTGAGCGGCGGCGCGCGCCCGCTCTACACCTTCGCCGGACTCTTCAATTTCGCCAACGACGCGCCGCTCTTCTATTCCATCAACGCAGACCCGCGCACCGGCGGCCCCGCCGACGCGCAACGCTACTTCCGCACCAACACCTACGCCGTCTTCGGGCAGGACGATTGGAAAGCGCGCCCGAATCTCACGCTCAACATAGGCTTGCGCTGGGAATACTTCTCGCCGCTGCGTGAGAAGCGCGGACGGCTCAGCAACTTCATCCTCGGCCCTGCGGGGCAGGAACTCACGGGCGGCAGAATCGCCATCGTCGACGAACTCTACGAACCCGACCGCAACAACTTCGCGCCGCGCCTCGGCTTCGCGTGGAGTCCCGGTAAAATTCTCGGCAACGACTTCGACAACAAACTCGTCCTACGCGGCGGCTTCGGCATCGCCTACAATCGTCTGCCCGTCAACGTCTTCGAGAACACGCGCGGCAACCCGCCCTTCTTCGCGCGCTACAACATCTGCTGCGGCACTTCCGCGCAGGATTTCAGCACGCCCTTCGCGGGCGGCCAGATTCTCTACGCGCTCGGCGCGAACAACTCGCCGTTCAGCTATCCGGTCAACCCGGCTCTGGCTTTGACCTTTAACCCGACGACGGGCATCCCGGTCGTGCGTCCCGGCTCGGAGGTGGAAATCTACGGCGCGCCCGAAGACGTTTCCACGCCTTACGTCTATACCTATTCGCTCGAAGCGCAATACGCGCTGCCGGGTAATCTCAGCGCAGAGGTCGGCTATCAGGGCAGTTCGAGCCATAAGCTCGTCCGGCTCGTGGATCAGCGTTTCCTCTACGCGAACGACCCCAACAGCTTCTTCGCCTCGCGCATCATCTTCCCGCTGCCCGACACGAACGCCAACTACAACGCATTGCTCGTGCGCCTCGGGCGACGCTTCTCGCGCGGCTTCCAGTTCGACGCGCACTACCGCTTCAGCAAGAGTATTGACGTGGTTTCGAGCGAGCAGATCGGCGCGCCCAACCCGACCTATCCGCTCGACCCGCGACAGGAACGCGGCCCTTCGGATTACGACGTGCGCCACCACTTCATCGCGTCGGGCTTGTGGGATTTGCCCATCTTCCGCAATCGCACAGACCTCGCAGGCAAGGTGCTCGGCGGCTGGCAGTTGAGCGGCATTCTTACCAAGCACACGGGCTTCCCCTG
The DNA here is from genome assembly GCA_036009085.1 of Pyrinomonadaceae bacterium. Classification (GTDB taxonomy): domain Bacteria; phylum Acidobacteriota; class Blastocatellia; order Pyrinomonadales; family Pyrinomonadaceae; genus JAIVJZ01. The sequence continues at coordinate 13,756 of DASYMM010000214.1, forward strand.
GACGCCTCTCCTGTCTGATTGCGTCTCGACGCGCGGCCCGAGTCTCTGCCCGGCGCGACCCGTCGCCTATCTCGGCGGCGCAGGCACGGACACGTCCAACGAAGCTTTCCTCACCGGCAGCAACTTCACCGGCGGCGGCACGCGCTACTTCAGCACCGTCTCGCCGGGAACTTCTCTGCCCGGCATCGGGCGCAACGTCTTTCGCGGCCCGCGCTACTTCAACATAGACATGAGCGCGACGAAACGCTTCGGGCTGCCCGGCTTCATGGGCGAAGCGGCCAACTTCGAGTTCAAGGCAAACTTCTTCAACGCCTTCAACATCCTGAACCTGCAAGCGTTCGGCTTCAACAGCGCGAGCACGGTCATCACCAACCCCAACTTCGGACGCGCCGAACGCGCACTCGCCGGTCGCGTCATCGAGATACAGGGACGACTGATCTTCTAGTTTTCCCTCTCACTAACCAAAGCGTGCGGATGAACGACTCAAGTTCATCCGCACGCTTTCTCTTTTTGTTTATCAATTAGAAAAGTTATCCGGGCGGTGGCGCGGAATCGGGGGCGGGCGGGTTATCAACCGCGTCCGTGTGATCTTCAAGCCCTTCGCTGCGCCGACGCTTGCGCTCCTCTTCGAGCCGCTTGAAAGTGTCCAACTCGGCGTCGGCTTCCGCTTTGCGCTTGAGCCGCGAAAAGGCCATGAACATACTGTAGTGGACGCTCGCGTCGTCCGCCCTGATGGTCGCGGCCTGCTGTAGAATCTTGATCGCTTCGTCGTAACGCTGTTGCTTCAAGAGCAGCCGACCGAGATCGTACTGAGCGTAAAAATGTCCGGCGGCGAGCGAGGCCGCGCGGCGCAACAACTCTTCCGCCTCCGCGAAGTTGCTTCGTTCGGTGAGGATGAATCCGAGTTGAGAGAGCGCGTCAGGGTTGTCGGGTCGGAGCGCGAGCGAACGCCTGAGCGACGCTTCGGCCACGTCGTAACTCGCGCTGCCGCGCGCCGCAATGCCTACAAAATAGTGAGCCTCCGCCGCTTCGGGGAAACGCTCTGCGGCGCGCCTGAAAATTTCGAGTGCGCGGTCGTAGCGCACGAGCAGCATGTAGACGCCGCCGAGCCGCACGTAATAGACCAGCTTCGAGGGGTCTTGCGTGAGCGCGCGTTCGTAAAACTCGGCCGCGCCTTCATAGTGACGCCGCTTTCGCAGTTCTTCCGCGAGCGCGAAATTCACTTCGGGGAAGTTGGGGCGCAACGCGAGTGCGCTCTGCCAGTAGTCCGCCGCCTCTGACGCGCGCCCGCGCTCTTGTGCGATGAGGCCGAGATAGTAGAGCGGTTCGGCGGCGGCGGGCGAGAGTTTCGCTGCGGCTTCGAGGCGCGCGGCGGCTTCGTCGAAACGCTTGAGTTGATAAAGCGCGAGACCGAGATTCAAAGTCGCCTGCCGGTGCTCGGGCACATCTTTGAGCACGGCCTCGAACATTTCGACCGCTTCGAGCGAACGCCCGTTGCGCGCCAACAGCACGCCCAGATTCGCCCGCGCCGAGGTGGCCTGCGGATGCAGACGCAACGCCTCGCGATAGGCGCGTTCGGCTTCCGCCACGCGCCCGCCGCGCTGATCGAGAATCACGCCGAGCAAATTGTGCGCGTTCGCGTCGCGCGGGGCGGCGGCCAGAGCGCGACGCACGACCGGCTCCGCTTCTTCCGGTTTGCCCGCCTGCAACAATGCTGCCGCTTCCCTGAGCAACGCCGGCACGTCCACGCTTCGCGCCGCCGCCGTAGCGCGTTCGCCTCCTTGCGCCGCGCCCGCACGGCTCGCGCTCTGCGCCCGCGCGGAAGGCACAACAAAGTTCGCCACCAGCAACATGGCAAACGCAACACTCCCCGCGCTACCTAAGAGCGACGCCGACCTGCGTTGCGTTATCCAGCGAAGATTCATAACAAAACCGTTATCAAGCGCTCAACCCTTTGCGCCTTTGGTCTTTCCTTCTTTGCGCCTCCAGCGTGAAAGAGTTCTCGCAAAGGCGCAAAGTTAAAACAAAAGACGCAAAGGAAAACTGGAATTAGCTTCAAAGTGCGTTTGAAAAATCACGACGGGGGCAAACGGCGGTGTAGTATAGTCAACGTAAAGATTTTGCGCCAAACTTCCCTTGAACGATAGTCGCTATTTAATGTCTTGCCACACGGAGAGGTTCGATGAAGCCTGCCAGACGCACGAGTCTATTAACGACATGTTTACTCATCGCGGCGTTGCTGCCCGCTGCTCCCGCCGCCCCTGCACAACCCCCTGCGGCGCCGCGTGCGGGGCGCAATATTGAGACACGAATCAACGCGCTCATCGCACGCATGACGCTCGCCGAAAAGCTCGGCCAACTACAGATGCTCGACGGCGAGGCCAACGGCAACTTTCGCCCCGAACACCGCGAGATGATCCGCAAAGGTTTGCTCGGCTCGACGCTCAACGTGCGCGGCGTGGCGCGCACGAACGAGTTGCAGCGCATCGCGGTTGAAGAGTCGCGCTTGAAAATCCCCGCGCTCTTCGCCTTCGACGTGATTCACGGCTACCGCACCGTCTTCCCCATCCCACTCGGCGAAGCCGCGAGTTTCGACCCGGCGGCGGCTGAACGCGCCGCGCAGATCGCTGCGGCGGAGGCGGCGGCGGCGGGCGTGCGCTGGACGTTCGCGCCGATGGTGGACATCGCGCGCGACGCGCGTTGGGGTCGTATCGCAGAAGGCGCGGGCGAAGACCCTTATCTCGGCGCGGCGTTCGCGCGTGCGCGCGTCCTCGGCTTTCAGGGACGCGACTACAGCGCGCCCGAACGCATCGTCGCCTGCGCCAAGCATTGGGTGGCCTACGGCGCGGCGGAAGCGGGACGCGATTACAACACGACAGACATGTCGGAAGGCACGCTGCGCGAAGTTTACTTCCCGCCCTTCAAGGCGGCGGTTGACGCCGGAGTCGGCACCTTTATGAGCGCGTTCAACGACTTGAACGGCGTGCCGACCTCGGCCAACCCGTTCACGCTCACAGAAGTTTTGCGCGGCGAGTGGAAGTTCGACGGCGTGGTCGTGAGCGATTACGAATCCGTCAAAGAGTTGATGAATCACGCGCTCGCGGCGGACGAAAAAGGCGCGGCGCAACACGCGCTGAACGCGGGCGTTGACATCGAAATGGTCTCGCGTCTCTACAACCTGCACGGCGCGCAACTGCTCAGGGAACGCAAGCTCAACATGGCGACGATTGACGAGGCGGTGCGTCGCGTCCTGCGTATCAAGTTCCGGCTCGGTCTCTTCGAGCGTCCATACGCGGACGAGGCGCGCGAGCGCGAAGTGATCATGCGGCAGGAACACCTCGCCGCCGCGCGCGAGATCGCGGCGCGCTCCCTCGTGCTTTTGAAGAACGAGCGAGAGGCTCTGCCGCTGTCGAAGAACTTGAAAACTATCGCCGTCGTCGGGCCGCTCGCCGATTCGCCGAAGGACGTGCTCGGCTCGTGGACCGGCGACGGGCGCGTGGAAGACGCCGTAACGCTCCTTGCGGGCATCCGCGCGAAGGTCTCGCCGCAGACGAAAGTTTTATATGCGAAGGGCGTGGCGATTGAAGGGCGCGGGGTGACGGGCAACTACGACGCGCCGCCGCCCGCTGCCACGAACGCCGGAGGCACGAACGTCGCGCAGGCGAGCGACGCCGCCAGAAACTCGACCACGCCCTTACTTGAGAACAGCATCGGCGAGGCGGTGCGCTTGGCGCGTGCGGCTGATGTGGTCGTGGTCGCCGTGGGTGAATCGGCGGAGATGAGCGGCGAGGCTGCGTCGCGCTCGTCGCTCGATCTGCCGGGTCGCCAGTTGGAGTTGATTCAGGCGATTCACGCGACGGGCAAGCCTTACGTCGTGGTGCTGATGAACGGACGCCCGCTTTCCGTCAACTGGCTCGCGGAAAACTCGCCCGCCATCCTTGAGACGTGGTTTGCCGGGACGCAGGCCGGACACGCCATCGCCGACGTGCTCTTCGGCGACGTGAACCCCGGCGGCAAGCTCCCCGTCACCTTCCCGCGCGCCGCAGGCCAGACGCCGCTCTACTACAACCACAAGCGCACGGGTCGCCCCCCGACCGACCAGAAGTACACCTCGAAATATCTGGACGTGCCCTGGACGCCGCTCTACCAGTTCGGCTACGGGTTGAGCTACACGCAGTTTCGCCTGTCGAATCTGCAACTGAGCGCGACGAGCATTCGCCCTAATGGGCAACTGACGGCGACGGTCGAACTGGAAAACACAGGGCGGCGCGCGGGCGACGAAGTCGTGCAACTTTACATACGCGACGTGGCTTCGAGCGTGACGCGCCCGGTGCGTGAGTTGAAAGGCTTCGAGCGCGTGACGCTGAAACCCGGCGAGCGTCGGCGCGTCGCGTTCAAACTCACGCCCGCCGAACTTGGCTTCTATAATCGCGATCTGCGTTTCGTCGTCGAACCCGGCGCATTCAAAGTCTTCGCGGGCACGAGTTCCGCCGACGGGCTGGAAGCGAATTTCACGGTCGCCAATTAGTAACTGAGAAGTAGCCGATGCTTCCACCATCACGCCAACACCGGCTCACCCGTTTACTTCGAGCGTGTAATAAAACTTCGGGCGAGCAAAGAAATGAACCACGAAGAGACACGAAACAACACGAACACGTTTGCCCTGCTTCGTGTTGTT
>DASYMM010000215.1:0-1594 GCA_036009085.1 Pyrinomonadaceae bacterium
AAGCCTATCGCTTCACCGAGGCGACCGACACGGACGCCAACGGCCTCGTCGAAAACACGAAGTTCGGGCACGGCTGGGTGGAAGGCGGCGGACTCTACCCGCCGCACGAAGAGATTTACATGCAGGGTCTCTGGGTTGCCGCCTCGCGCGATCTAGCACAGATGGCCGAAGCCTTGAAAGCTCAGGAAGCGGTCGCCCGCGCACGCGCCAACGCCGAACGCACGCGCGCCGCGACGGAGCGAACTTACTGGCTGACGCAGCGCGGCTTCTACGCCTTCGCCACCAAGAAGCCTGCTAAAGATGCAGAAGAAGCAGAACCCGGCCCCAACCGCGCGCGGCGTCAGGCGCGCTTGAACGCGCTCAAAGATGCGACGGGCTACGACGAAAACACCGTGCTCCCCGCCGTCCCTCTCTGGTTCAAAACTTTGTCGGACGAACGCGCGCAACTACAACTCGACCAGATCGGTTCAGCCGCGCTCGCCACGGATTGGGGCACGCGCATCCTCTCCGACGAAAGCCAACTCTACGACCCGCTCTCCTATCACGCCGGTTCGGTCTGGCCGCTCTTCACGGGTTGGGCGAGCATGGGCGCGTACGCTTACGGTCGCCCGCACATCGGCTTTCAAGCATTGATGGCGAACGCGCTGCTCACACGTCAGGGCGCGGAAGGCTACGTCACGGAGTTGTTGTCCGGCGACTTCAACGCGCCGTTCGGTCGTTCGTCGCATCATCAAATCTGGTCGGAAGCGATGGTCATCACGCCCGCCGTGCGCGGCCTGCTCGGACTCGAAACGGGCAACGCCGGGCGCGCCCTGCGCTTCGCCCCGCAACTCCCCGCCGACTGGAACAGCGTCGCCGTGCGCAACGTCCGGTTCGGCGAAGCCCTCTACTCGCTCACTTACGAGCGCACCGCAGGCCGCATCAAGATCAACTTCAAGCGACACAAGACTGACGCCGTCGCCCCTGCAAAACCTGCCAGCGACGCGGCGCATTCAACCATCATCAGCGTCGCGCCCGCGCTGCCCTTAGACGCACGCGTGCGCGGCGTGTCGCTACAGGGACGACCCGCGACCTTCACCTCGACGCGCGTGGGAGACGTGCAGCGTCCCGAACTCTCTTTCGTCGCCGAACTACCCGACACGGAGATCGTCTTCGACTACGACGAAGGCACGGAAGTTTATCTCGCACCGCAATTGTTGCTGCGTGGCGAAACGAATCAGGGCTTGCGTATTTTGCGTTCGCGCGCCGAAGCGGGCGCGTTGCGTCTTCTCCTCGAAGGGCGGGGCGGACGCACTTACACGCTCGGCGTGCGCACGCCGCACAGACTCGGAAGCGCGCCGGACGTGAGCCTTAAAATCGGCGGGCGCGGCGAGCAATGGTTAGCCGTCACTTTCAACTCGCCCGCGTCGAAATACGTGCGGCGCGAGGTCTCCATCCCGCTTCTACCGGCAGGCAAATAATTTTCCTTGAAATGAAAAGGGATCATGTCCTCAATTGATTTGAACTCTGTGCCCCCTCTGTGTGCTCTGTGTCTGCGGTGGTGAAGGCTTGATCAACCAGCACTCACCACAGAGACACAGAGGGGCACAGAGGA
>DASYMM010000216.1:0-6254 GCA_036009085.1 Pyrinomonadaceae bacterium
TGTCCGTGGTCAGTAGTCCGTGGTCAGTTGTTTTGTTTCTTGCTTAACTTGAGACTCTAATATTTAGCTATCGGGTGATGAAGCACAAACAACTGACCACGGACTACTGACTACTGACGATTTTCTTTCAGTAGAATTTCCGCGAGGGCGAAATCTTCGGGGCGCGTGATCTTGATGTTGCGCGAGTCGCCTTCGACACAAGCGACCTGCGCGCCGGAGAGTTCGACGAGCGCGCTGTCGTCCGTCGCCTCAATCTCTTCTAAGATGCCGCGTTCACAGACGCGGTGCAACAGTTCGTAGCGAAAGCATTGCGGCGTGAGCGCGCGGCGCAAATTCGCGCGCGGGAGCGTGCGGGCGATGCGTTCGCCCTCGATCAACTTGATCGTGTCCGTGACGGGCGCGCACAAGACGGCTGCGCCGGTCTGTTCGGCGGCGCGAATGGTGCGTTCAATTTCCACTGTGGTCACGAAAGGACGCACGCCGTCGTGCACGGCGACGATGCGCGTGCGCGCGGCGTCCAAAGTCTGCAAGCCGCGCCAGACCGATCCGGTGCGCGTCGTCCCGCCTTCGACGACGCGCGCGAATTTCGTCAGTTTGAAGGGACTGGCCGAGAGATGAAAGTTTGTCTCCGCGACGGGCGCGACCACCACGATCTCGTCAATGGCGGCGCACTCTTCAAATCGCCTGAGCGTATGCAGGAGCAGCGGGACGCCCGCCAACTCGCGAAACTGCTTCAGCCCTTCGCCCCCGGCGCGCGTCCCCTTCCCGGCGGCGACTATGATGGCAACATTCATAAAACAGTGACGAGTGACAGGTGACGAGTGACGAGAAAAAGCCGTGAAGCGTGAAGCGTAAAGCGTGAATAGAGAAGAACTGGCTTGAGTCTATTCACGATTTACGATTGACGATTTACTTTCTTCCGGCTTGTCACTTGTCACCTGTCACTCGTCACTGCCTTTCAGTCTTCCGGCTCAATACTGCGGGCGGCGAGCGTCGGGTGGGGTGCGCGCGGGTCGCGGTAGGGGCGGCGCGAGGTGTTGTTGCCGTTGATGCCGCGCGTGTCTGTGTTGTGGATGCTCGCGCCGCCGTTCTCGTGCGACTCTTCGGAGAGCCGCCCGAAGATCATCTTTCCGGCGGTGGTTTGCAACACGCTCGTTACGGAGATGTCCGCGTTCTTGCCGATCATCTTGCGCGCGTTGTCCACGACGACCATCGTGCCGTCGTCCAGATACGCGACGCCCTGATTGTATTCTTTGCCTTCCTTGAGAATGAAGACGCGCATCAGTTCGCCGGGCAGGACGACGGGCTTCAAGGCGTTGGCGAGTTCGTTGATGTTCAGGATGGAGACGCCGTGCAGTTGCGCCACCTTGTTCAAGTTGAAATCGTTGGTGACGACCACGGCGTCGAGTTGCTTGCTCAGTTCGAGCAGTTTGAGATCAACTTCGCGCACGGCCGGAAAGTCCGTGTCCACGACCTGTATGTCGAGCGTGTTGTTGGTCTGGAGACGGTTGAGCATGTCGAGGCCGCGACGCCCGCGCTGGCGTTTGTTCGAGTCGGGCGAATCGGCCACCTGCTGCAACTCGCGCAGGATGAACTGCGGGATGACGATTGTGCCGGAGAGGAATCCGGCTTCGGCGATGTCCGCGATGCGCCCGTCAATGATGACGGAGGTGTCGAGGATTTTGAAATCGCGCCGCGTCGTCTTGTCGCTGAAGATGCCGCCGAGCGCGGAGAGGTCTAGATAGTCGCCTTTGGCCGCGCCGACGACCAGCCCGATGTAGGCCATCAGGAAGGTGAGCGCGAGCGTCACGAAGGTCTTCGTGCTATGAGCGACCGCGTCAGGATGTTGATTGCTGATGAGCGACCCGATGAGATACGCGCCGACGATCCCTAGAATCGAGCCGACCGCCGCGCCGATTAAAGTCTTCAGAGAGGCGCGCTGGACGCGCCGCTCGAACAGGATGATGGCAAGCGCGATGACGGCGGCTCCCCCCGCCGAGAGCAGCGGATTGTTTCGGATCGGATGCAGCACATATCCAGCCGCCACCAGCAGCGCCGTGAAGACCAGACGAATGATGATCAAGTCCGTTTTCATAACGGCGAGAATATTAACACGCCCGCCACAGCCGCGCCACGAAAAGGTTTTTCAATTGCGGAATGCGGATTGGAAAACAAAAAGCGTCTTGTTTATCGTCTTCGCTTTTTAATCCGCATTCCGCATTCCGCATTCCTAAATCAGAAGAGTTCGTCCAAAGCCTCTTCCACCGAGCGGACGCCGACGACGCGCAGGCCGAGGAGGCGTTGCAAGCCTTCGGCGTTCGAGGCGGGCACGATCAGTTTTTTGAAGCCGAGCGTCTGCGCCTCGCGCGCGCGCCCCTCCGCTTGCATCGCCCCGCGCACTTCGCCCGTCAGGCCGACTTCGCCGAACACGGCGGTCTGCGGGTTGATGGGTTTGCTCTTGAAGCCCGAAGCGATGGCCGCGATCACGCCGAGGTCTGCCGCAGGCTCGTCTATGTCGAGTCCGCCCGCGACGTTGATGAAAACGTCTTCCTCCCTCAAGCGATAGCCGTTGACACGCTTTTCCAGCACCGCGATGAGGAGCGCGATCCGTCCCTCCGCGACGCCCTGCGCCTTGCGCAGAGGGTAATTGTACTGAGAGCCGGAGACGAGCGCCTGCACTTCCACGAGCATCGGGCGCGTGCCTTCCATGCACGCCGTCACGACCGAGCCGGCGGCGTTCAGAGGTCGTTCCTGCAAAAACATCTCGGAGGGGTTGGCGACGGGTTTGAGTCCCGTGCCCGTCATCTCGAAGACGCCGAGTTCGTTGGCCGCGCCGAAGCGGTTCTTCGTCGCGCGCACGATGCGGTGGTTGTGATGGCGTTCGCCCTCGAAGTAGAGCACCGTGTCAACGATGTGTTCCAGAGCCTTCGGCCCCGCGATTGAGCCTTCCTTCGTCACGTGGCCGATGAGGAAGACGGGCACGCCCCGATTCTTCGCCAGCATCAAAAACTGACCGGCCACTTCTCTCACCTGCGAGACCGACCCCGGCGCGCTCTCGATCTTCGGCGAGAAGACCGTCTGAATCGAATCCACGATGACCGCGCCCGGTTCGTCGCGTTCGATCTCGTCGAAGATGGCTTCGAGGTTAGTCTCCGGCAGCAAGTAGAGATTCTCCGCCTTGACGCCGAGCCGCTCGCCGCGCATCTTGATCTGCCGCTCCGATTCTTCGCCCGACACGTAGAGCACGCGCCGCCCGCCCGCGCTCAACTTGTCCGCCACTTCGAGCAGCAGAGTTGACTTGCCGATGCCCGGATCGCCGCCGATCAGGACGAGGCTTCCCGGCACGATGCCGCCGCCGAGTACGCGGTCAAACTCCGTGATGCCGGAAGAGACGCGCACGTCGTCCTGCGATTCGATGTCGGCGTAAGCGACGGGCTTCACTTCGCGCGGGCGAAATGCGCCGCGCGAGGCCGCGCCCTTCGGAGCGGCGCGCACGCGCTCCTCTACAAACGAATTCCACTCGCCGCAATCCGGGCATTTGCCGAGCGTCTTGGCCGATTGCCTGCCGCAATTCTGGCAGACGTAAACTGTCCCCGTCGCTTTTGCCACTTCCAGCTTTCCTTCTCCACAGTTATTTATCTATGCACTACATTGTCGCCTGAGCCGCTAGTAGGGTCAAACCAGTAACTTATCCCCAGCACTAAAGTGCCGAGCTATTTTCAACTGTCCCTAACGGGACTTCGGAAATCGCTTTTAAGCTTTGACGACGAAGAGGTGGCTCGGCGAGAGGCGCATTTCGCGAAACTTGGATTTGCGGGGCGCGCCCTTGCCCATCTGCGGGTGTGTGATGTCGGCCATGCCGAGTTCGTCCACGAGTTCCTTGACGAAGCCCACCATGCCGTAGTCGTGGCTGTGATACTGCGCGCCGAGCACCGCCGCCTTCAACTTCGACAGAAACTTCCCGGCGAAAGGCACGCGGCCAATCAACTTGTTCTGCTGCACGCGCGAGACGGCGCGGGTCGAACGATACAGGACGGGGTTCAAACTTTTGCGCCCGCGTTTATAACCGACGCCGTCGAGCCATCCGTCCCAGTAGCCGGTGCCCCAGTCTTCGATGATATAGACGCCGCCGCTCTTGAGATGATGCTCGAACAGGTGCCAGAAGCTCGCGCGCGCGAGCACGCCGATGTGCGCGCAGTCGTCAATGATGATGTCGAATCCTGCGGGGGCGTTTTCGCGCGCGATGCGGTCGAGGAGCGCGGTGTCTTGCTGCATACCTTGATAGGTGCGTATGCGCCCGCTCGCGTCGTCGAGTTGGACGGGTTCGACATCAAGCCCGACGATCAACCCGCGCTCGAAGTAGTCGCGCCAGAGATAGAGCGAGCCGCCTTCCTTGATGCCGAGTTCAAACAGGCACACTTCGCTGTCGCGCAAATCGCCGAAGTAGTGTTCGTAGTTGCGCAGGTAATGCGTGTGGACGGCCTTGTCCGTGTCGTACCGGGCGGCGATGTGCGCGAGGTCGGGCGTCGTGTTCATAACTCGACTAACTATCGTCAACTAATCCGCGAGCAGCGTCTTGATCTTTTCGACGGGACGACCGAGCACGGCGCGCTCGCCCCGCTCGACAATCGGACGCTGCAAAAGTTCGGGATGCTCGACGAGGAGCGCGATGATCTCGTCATCCGTCAGTTCGCGCTTCTCCGGGTTCAGTTCGCGATAGACGGCCTCTTTCGTACGCAGCAGTTCGCGCGGCGCAATCTTCATCTTGGCGATGAGTTCGCGCAGTTTCGCTTCGCCGAGCGGCGCGGTGATGTAGTTGACTCGCTCGAATTCGATGCCGCTCTCACGGAGCAGGCGATACGCCTCGCGGCAGGTGCTTCAAGTCGGCTTTTCGTAGATCGTGATGGGTTCGTCGCTCATTTTTTTGTCCCTCCAACTTTAGGGGAAGATGCCGCGCACGCTCGTCGCTTCGGCGACGCGACCGACGGCGAGAATGTATGCGCCCGTGCGCATATCCGTGCGGTACCTGTCGGCGGTGGCATAGACGTGCTCGAAGGCCGTGCGCATGGTCTGTTCGAGCGCGTCGTTGACCTGTTTCTCCGTCCAGAAATAAGAGTACTGATCCTGCACCCACTCGTAATAACTGACCGTGACGCCGCCCGCGTTCGCCAGAATATCCGGCAGCAGGAAGACGCCGCGCTCGGCGAGGTTGCGATCCGCGCCGGGCGTCGTCGGGCCGTTGGCGAGTTCGGCGATGATCCGTGCTTTGACGCGTTCGACGTTGGCGAGCGTGATGCTGTTCTCCAGAGCCGACGGGCAGAGGATGTCGCAGTCAACTTCGAGCACGTCGTCGCGCGCGATCTCCTCGGTGTTCGCCAAACCCCGCACGGCCTGCGTCTCGGCCTTGTGCCGGAGCGCGGCCTGCACGTCAATTCCACCCTCCGCATAGACCGCGCCATGCGAATCCGCGATGGCGATGACGCGCGCCCCGTCGCCCGCGACGAGACGTGCGATGTTTGCCCCGGCGTTGCCGAACCCGTGCACGGCGACGCGCGCATCCTTCAAGCTCAGCCCCTTCACGCGGCACGCCTCGCGCAGCGCGTAGAGACAGCCGCGCGCCGTCGCTTCCGCGCGTCCTTGCGAGCCGCCGAGCGCGACGGGTTTGCCTGTGACGACGCCGAGTTCCGTGTGCCCGCGAATCATCGAGATCGTGTCCATGATCCACGCCATCGTCTGCTCGTCCGTGTACACGTCGGGCGCGGGGATGTCGCGGTCGGGGCCGATGATGGGCGCGATCTCAAAGGCGTAGCGGCGCGTCATGCGTTCGAGTTCGCCCTTCGACATGGATTGCGGATCGCAGATGACGCCGCCCTTGCCGCCGCCGTAAGGGATGCCCACCGTGGCGCACTTCCAGGTCATCCACGCGGCGAGGGCTTTCACCTCGTCGAGCGTCACCTGCGGGTGGAAGCGGATGCCGCCCTTCGCGGGGCCGCGCGCGATGTTGTGCTGCACGCGGTAGCCCTCGAAGACTTTCACGTTGCCGCCGTCCATCTTGACGGGGATCGAGACGATGAGTTGTCGCTTCGGGTGTTGGAGGATTTGGCGGATCGAGTCGTCGAGTTCGAGCGCGTCGGCGGCGATGTCAAACTGCTGCATCGCGATCTCGAAGGGGTTGAGATTTTCGTCCGCGTTGGATCGTCCCGCTTGATCGGATGGGCGCTCTTCGGGCATCTGCCTGATCCTCCCCGTCTAAA
>DASYMM010000217.1:0-4975 GCA_036009085.1 Pyrinomonadaceae bacterium
GTGGAGCATGGATAAACGCTGAATGCATCTAAGCGTGAAGCCAGACCCAAGATTAGACCTGCCAGTGAGACTCGTGGTAGACCACCACGTTGATAGGCTGGAAATGTAAGCACAGCAATGTGTTCAGTTGACCAGTACTAATGTTCCCAAGGCTTGACCATTAAATTTACTGACGAGCAACACCGTCAAGTATATTTTTGGTTCGCTTCGCACATCTTTTAGAAATCCTAGACGAAGTCACTATTCGATTGTCCAAGCCCTTTTACACGCTCTTTCAAGTTTTCCGGTGATTTTGTCGAGAGGGTCACACCCGTTCCCATCCCGAACACGGAAGTTAAGCCTCTTGGAGCCGATGGTACTGCGCGGGTAGCTGCGTGGGAGAGTAGGAAGTCGCCGGATTAAATTTAAGAAGAATGCCCGCTCAATGATCAACTTGAGCGGGCATTCTTCTTTTAGAAGAGTTAATTTAGAGGGCGCATTGCCACAAGCCAAGATTCAATAGGGTCAATTCTTCTCAGCGCACCGACAGTTGTTCGGACATTTGCAGCATGCCCAGTAGCCGGTGCCGCATGTTACGCTGCAACCGTTACCCCCCGGACAATCAATGCTGCAAGAAGTTGCGCCCTGCCCGCCCGCCGTGCAAGCGTCGGCTTCCAGCTCGACATCATCTAGTGACGGTGTCCCACTGCGTCGGATCACGAACTCTGTTTCCATGTCAATCAGGGCAGGAAGTTTGGACGCTTTAGGCGTCATCCCGATATTAACAGACTTGGATGAATCGCTGATGGTTGGCACTTGGCGAACAAGCCCGATCCCCTGTTGGAAGCGAACGGTGTGCTGCAAGTCCCTCGACTGGTCGCCGTAGATCGGGAACTGAGGGTCGGCTTTTTCGATTTGTTCCACCGACACGCTAACTACAAGTTGATTGTTTTTAGTGACCACGGCCAATCGCCCGGGCTGGAAAAATACCTGCGCTTGTTCGAGGTTAAAGGAGATGTCTCCGTAGCGGGTTAGGTCTTCTTTCAAAGGGGCGAAGCGATAGACTAAATCCGGGATGCCGTCCGGTAACATTTTGGTGGCATTTAATGACTTGTCAACGATCACGACGATGTTACCGTTTGACGCCCTCCTGACAGCGACGCTGCCGATAATTACACTCTGCGCGCGTGAAACTGCGGAAACATTTCGGGATGGAGTTTTGGAAGAGGTGAGAGGTGGATTAGAATTAACATCCCTCTGCGCTGTGATACACAGCAAAAGCAAGCTGATGAGGGTTATTGCGTACATTGCTAATATCCTTTCATCTGTGAGTATTGGCGAAAGATGACAAGGCCGAAATGCTTGTAAACCCTTCGCTTGCCGTGTTTCTACTTATACGCTCCGTGATGCTTCAAGTCAAATATTTTCAAGTTTGTCCGAATAGACATTCTACCGTCAAATCAGCAGGGAAGACGCCCTACTCTAAAACCGGAAGGAGCTATACCGCAAAACTTCCCGGCGAGCATTTGGCAGCTTTATCGAGCAGGCTTTTCTAATTTCTGCCGCTCTGAGAAAATATTCGGCGAACGAAGGAACTTACCGTTAAGTTAAATCATCTTTAATGTCGGGGTGTGACTGATGAGAAAAAGGCTATACCGAAATTCGCTGCTTGCTTTCGCCCTGCTCGTCACGGGATGCAGCGGCGACGGAATTGGAACCACTACGACGGCGGCCAACAACGGGCGGCAAACCGCCGCCGCTCACCCCACACTTGAACAAACAAATGGGACGGCAAACTCAAACGCCGCGACCACCGCGAAAGCGTCGGCGACGACACGCGAAATTGTTCCCACCTATTCTTACAAAATCAAGAACTCCTGGCCGCACGACCGCCGCGCCTACACGCAAGGGCTGATCTTCCTCGACGGCATTTTGTGGGAGAGCACAGGGCAGTACGGTTCGTCGAGTTTGCGTAAAGTCGAATTGAAGACGGGCAAAGTCATCAAACAGATCGCCGTGCCTTCCAGATACTTCGCCGAAGGCATGACGGTCTTCAACAACAAAGTCTTCCAACTCACTTGGCAGGAGCAAAAGGGATTCATCTACGACCCCGCCACTTTTCAACAACAGGGCGAATTCGCCTACAAGGGCGAAGGCTGGGGACTCACGCACGACGGCCAATCCCTCATCATGAGCGACGGCACAAACAAGATTCGCTTTCTAGACCCTCAGACGCTTCAGACGACGCGCACCATCAGCATCTCTGACGGAGCGGGCGCGCCGGTGGAAAAGTTAAACGAACTCGAATATATAGACGGCGAAATCTACGCCAATATCTGGCAGACGGATCGCATCGTGAGGATCGAGCCGAAGTCCGGGAAAATTCTCGGCTGGATAGACCTCACTGGCTTGCTCAAAACCAAAGATCGTTCGGGCGAAGAGGATGTCCTGAACGGCATCGCTTACGATGCGGCGGGCAAGCGGCTTTTCGTCACCGGCAAGATGTGGCCGAAATTATTCGAGATCGAGATCGTCAACAACAAAGAACGCTCCTGAGATCGCCTTTGAACATTCGAGACAAAGAACGCTCCTGACCGGGCATGTCCGCTTCGCTGCACAACAGACGTGACTTTCGACACCTATTTTCGCATCTCTTCCTACGCGATGATCGCCAGCGGGACGCTTGCGCTGGCCGTCTCCGGCGGCATGGGCGCGGTGCTCGGCGCGCTGTTCGTCCTGCTGCTCGCGGCGGCTTGGAAGTTTGAAGCGACGCGCTGGCAGTTGTCCGAGCGCGCCGGGATGTACGCGGTTCTGTTGTCGCTCCCGCTGCTCTATCTCGACTGGAAACTTCAATCCACGATCCTCTGGGCGGGCGACCCGACGCGCGCCGGGATCGCCGCGCTCACGCACTTCATACTGTTTCTCTCCGCCGTCAAACTCGTGCAGATCAAAGCCGACCGCGATTGGCTGTTTCTCTATCTCATCTCGTTTTTTGAAGTCTTGCTCGCGGCAGGTCTGAGCGTCAGCCCGTTGTTTGTCGCGACGCTCGCGCTCTACACTTTCTGCGCGCTCTCAACGGTCGTCTGCTTCGAGATGAGAAAAGCGCGACGCGCCATCGAAACTCAAGAGACGCGCCTGTTGTCTGCGCCGCGCGCACGCTGGTTGAGTCGCCTCTCGAAAAAATCCCCAAGGTTCGTCGCCAACACGCCTTCGAGCGGCGATGCGCGACGCCTGCCCTTAGTCGCGTTCTCCCTGCTCGCGCTTATTTTCGCGCTCGCCTTGCCAATCTTTTTCATCATGCCGCGTTTTAGCGGAAGCGCGCTCGCACGCGCCGACGGCGGCCTAAACGGCGTCGTCGGTTTTTCCGACGAAGTGACGCTCGGCGAGATCGGTCGTCTGCAACAGAGCGAGCGCGTCGTGATGCGCGTGCGCGTCGAAGACCCTTTGGCGGCGCGCCATCAAACTTTGCGCTGGCGTGGCGTTGCGCTCGATGAATTCAGTGGCCGCTCGTGGCGCAGGTCGAGCAAGGAACTCGAATACCGTCGCGCGAACGACCGCAACCTTTTTCAGTTCGGCACGACCGGCTCTCTCGAAAATCTCACGACGCA
Organism: Pyrinomonadaceae bacterium; assembly: GCA_036009085.1. Lineage (GTDB taxonomy): Bacteria > Acidobacteriota > Blastocatellia > Pyrinomonadales > Pyrinomonadaceae > JAIVJZ01. Next base: position 3,588 of record DASYMM010000217.1, read on the forward strand.
GACTTTCTTCGTCGAGCCCATTGATACGCCCGTGCTCTTCATCGCCTCGCGCCCCGTCGCCATTCAGGCCGCGCTGCCCTACATCGGCATTGACAACGAAGACGGTTTGACGACGCGCGACCACTCGCAGGAACGCATCTCTTATCGAGCCTACTCGGACACGACCGAGCCGCCCGCCGAAGTCTTGCGCCGCGACCTCGCGCCCTACCCGCGCCCGTTGGAGCGTTACTTAAAAGTCCCCGATACGCTCGACCCGCGCATACGCCAACTCGCGCGCAGCTTGATCGTCGGCACGCGCTCCGGCAATCGCTACGACGCCGCGCGCGTCATCGAATCATATTTTCAACAAAACTTCGGCTATACGCTGGAACAGAAATCGGGCGGCGCAGAAGACCCGCTGGCCGATTTCATGTTTCGTGTGCGCGAAGGGCATTGCGAATATTTCTCGACGGCGATGGCCGTCATGCTGCGCAGCGAGGGCGTCGCCACGCGCGTCGTCAACGGTTTCCAGTTGGGCGAATACAACGACGCGGCGGATGTCTATACCGTCAGGCAGTCGGACGCGCATTCGTGGGTTGAAGTCTATTTCCCGGAGACGGGCGCGTGGGTGACGTTTGATCCGACCCCGGTGGCCGGACGACCGGGCGGCAACAACGCGACGGGTTTCTGGCGCGGGCGGATCGGCAAGTATGCGGAAGCCCTCGAACTGTTTTGGATTCAATATGTCGTCGCTTATGATAAGCAGGAACAGCGATCACTGGCGACATCTCTGCGCGGCCAACTCGGCGTCTACCGGCAGACGGCCGGACAAACCTTCGCCGAACTGCGCGCCGGACTCAACGCCTGGTGGCAAAGCCTGACAACGGGCATCAACGCGCCCGCGCAGGGCGGCATCCGTCTCACGAATGTGCCAACGCTCGTCGCGCTCTTTGCCTTTGTCGGCTTGCTCTGGCTTTTGGTGTCGCGCCTGCGGCGTTTGAGTTTTTGGGAGCGTCTGAAGTACTGGCGTCGCGCGGGGAAAAATTATTCCTCCGTCGCCTTTTACGAACGCATGACAAAAGCACTTGAGTCGCGCGGCCTCCTGCGCGCACCCGACGAGACGCCGCTCGAATTCGCCGCGACGACCGGCATGCCCGAAGCGACGCTCTTGACGCGCTCCTACAACCGCGTGCGCTTCGGCGCCCACGAACTAACGAACGCGGAAGCCGCCCGCATCGAAGAATGGCTGCGGCGCATGGAAGGAAAGGAAGTGACAAGTGACAAGTGACGAGGGACAAGTTTAAAAGCCGTCAATCGTGAATCGTCAATCGTAAATAGAGAAAACCTGTCTTCGGTTCTTCTATTTACGATTGACGATTCACGATTTACGATTCTCTTGTCTTTGCTCG
>DASYMM010000218.1:0-1967 GCA_036009085.1 Pyrinomonadaceae bacterium
TGCAAACCTCGATCTCTGCGCGCGTCGTGCGTGCGCTCAGTCTGGAACTGACGAGCGACGAGCAGCGTCGTCTCGCCAAGCACTACACGGAGGACAGCGAGGCGCAACAGCTTTATCTCGCCGGACGCTACCACTGGGGCAAGCGCACGCCCGAAGGGTTGCGCATGGCGATCTCGAATTTCGAGCAGGCCATCGCCAAAGACTCGCGTTTCGCCCTCGCCTATGCGGGTCTCGCCGATTGCTACGCGCTCCAGAACTGGTATCTCGAACCGCCGCCCGCGGATGCTTTCGCGCGTGCCAAAGAAGCGGCTGAACGCGCCGTCGCGCTCGACGACGCGCTGGCCGAAGCCCACGTCTCGCTCGCCTTCGTCAAGTTTCACTACGACCACGACCTGCAAGGCGCGGAAGCGGAGTTTCGCCGCGCCATCAACTCCAACCCGAACTACCCGACCGCGCATCACTGGTACGCCTTCAACCTCTCCGTCATGGAACGGCACGACGAGGCTCTGCTTGAAATCAAGCGCGCCGAAGAACTCGACCCGCGCTCGGCAGTGATCAGCACGGCGGTCGCCAACATTCTCTTCCACGCGCGGCGGTACGATGAAGCCATCGAACAGTGTCGCAAAGCTCTGGCGATTGATCCCGGTTCGGCGTCGGCGCAGGTGGTGTTGCGTTGGGCTTATGAACAGAAGGGGATGGCGGACGCGGCCTTCGCCGTCTATGAAAGGGAGCGCGCCTTCTCCGGCGACACGCCGATGACGCGCGCCAAACTCGCGCACGTCTTAGCCGTCAGCGACCGCAAAGAGGAAGCGCGCCGCATCGTGGAAGAACTCGTCGCGCGGCGCAAAACGCAATGGGTGACGGCCTACGAGATCGCCGTCGTCTATGCCTTCCTCCTCGATAAAGACAACGCCTTCCTCTGGCTCGACAGGGCTGAGAAAGAACACGCGGTCGGCTACACTTACCTGCGCGTTGACCCGCGCCTCGACAACCTACGCAGCGATCCGCGCTACGCCAAGTTGCTGCGTTGAACCTTTACGCTGGCCTTCGACGACGCGAAACGGAGTCGCACCCACCGTCGCACTCACCACACGCGTTTCGCGTCGTCGCATCTGCCGCTCCCGCGCGCTCAGCGCGAGACGATACTCAACCCAATCGAACGCCGCCTCGACCCCGCGCGACACCCCATGCGCGAACGAGTCCGAAACCAACAGCAACACGCCGCCCGCCGCCGCCACAATTCCGAAGTAAATTAGATAACTCATCGCTGTTCACTCTCCCACGCCGTTTAATGTCGGCTTGAAGTCTCTTATAAACTTTCTAGGATATTAGCTGCCGTCTTTTAGTTCACCGTCTCCGCGCCCGTGGCAAAGGAATTTGCGAGCGACTTGATTCCCTGCAACCATTTCTCGCGCCGCACACGGCGTCTCTGCATCTTGATGGACTCAAGCCGCCGGTTCCGCTCGGCGCGCTCGCTTCGCTGTTCCAGTAGCGCGTCGGTCATCTTCGTTGTGCTTGTAAGTTCCATCATCGCCGTTCTCTTCCTCTTTAAACTTTTTGCTCTCATTAACTAACGCGCAACTCGCACGAAAAAAGGATCAAGTTTTTTGGAATTTCCCCGCGCCCGTCCTGATTTATCCTCAGACATAGAAGCGCCAACCGTTATAAAAGCAAAAGGCTCCGGCAGTTAACCGGAGCCTTCGACCGCTTGCTTCCGTGTGCCTGCAATAACATTTACGTTTCAAGCACGCGTTTCGGTTTTCACGCCTTCGATGACGCTCATCGGCGACGCGGTGGGGATAATTCGCGTCAACTCGAACCCGGCGGCGGCGAACAACGTGCGAAACTCTTCCGCGGTGCGTTCAAGCCCGCCCGGCGAGAGCAACATTTCGAGGTCTTGAATCTTGCCGAAGTGCGGCTCGTTGCCCGGCGGCACGACCATCTCTACGAGCAGCAACTTCCCCGTC
>DASYMM010000219.1:0-4595 GCA_036009085.1 Pyrinomonadaceae bacterium
GCGCATCGCTTATCTCGCGGAGAACGTATCTGAGGATGTTATCTGCGAGGAGTTCATCGAGGGACGCGAGATGCTCGTCGGGGTGATCGGGCGACGCATCATGCCCGTCAGGGAATTTATTATCGGGCGAAGCGCGGCGCAGCGAAAGATCGCGCCGCAGATTCTCTCCTACCGGCTCAAACACGACAAAGCGCATCAACGCCTCTGGTCTGTGCGGACGGGCTTCGCACAACTGACGCCGGAGCAGGAGAGACGCGTGCGCGCGTTGACGCTCAGAACATTCGACGCCCTCGGCCTCCTCGATTACGGACGCCTCGACGTGAAGTTGAATCCGTCCGGCGAGTGGGTATTCTTGGAAGCCAACCCGAATCCGGGGTTGTACCCGTTCAAAGGCTCTCGCTACGGTCTCTGGTCGGACATCGGGTTCGACCAGCTGGTCGAACAGATCGTGCTCCGCGCGCTCCAACGTGAAAATTAAACCCTCCCTGTCCTCTGTGCCTCTGTGGTGAATGCTTCTGCTTACAACTCACCACCGCAGACACAGAGAGCACAGAGGAAAGCTAAAACAAGGACACTCGCCGAAAGTAAATTTCGTTGACATCTCTCCGGCTCGTGTCCTATGTTTGACACGCCTTCGCATCAAGCCATTTCTTTTCATCCAAGCCTACGGCTTTCCACACACCTTCGCGCCGTTATTTCCGACGGACGTGTGGCAACACACTTTGACATCATGGGCGAGCCTTTCCTCTGCCGCGCCGGGACACTCACAAAACGGCACGGCTTCCAACAGGCGCACGTGCCTGAATCCATCATTTGAGCCACCCAAAGAAAGGGAGAGAGATGCACATCACGCATATCAAGAAGGGCGCGCTGCTGCTGTTCGCGCTGGCCGGAGTTCTCACCCAAGCCATCCCCACGGCGCGCACAAGTTCACCGCCACCGCCTCAACAATTTCCGCCGATCAACGTCAGTTCTTCAAAGGTTCCCTCCGACATCACTCCGCCCGCCAGTCTACAGAGCGCGGCCATTTTCGCGTGGCAGGAGTTTATCGCGCTGAACTGGCCTGCCGTCCCGCAGACCGGGCAACTCAACACGCGCGAAACTCCCGACACTTCCAAGAAATTCGGCGACCCCAACTACAACGGCCCGCTCGTCTGGCACACCACCCGTGGGAAGGTGGAGATTTTTCCCGGCACCGGAAACCCGCCCGGCTACGTCAACAACGCGGCGCAGTCTTACGGCTATGACGCCGCGCCGCAGTACATCTATCAACCCGGCTCGGTGGCGAGCGGCGGCGTCGGCACGCCGAGCGGTCAGGTGCAACCCTTTAATCTCACCCCGCGTTTGATCGTGCGGCAACCGCCCTGGATCAATCTGGACGAGAACAGCGAGATCGGCGTGACGACGATGTACGCGGGGAACGCCTCCGGCCTGCCCGTGCCGGGTACGATGATCCTGTTCATGGCGAAGGCGAACCGCACCGAGTATAACTACGTCGCCGCGAACGGCTGGTGGTCGAATTCGTCTTCCAGCCGCAACAACGCCATCACCAACACGCAAACCTACGTCCAGACCAGAAAGCAAGACCCGCCCCCCGGCAGTTCGACCTACGTGAGTTTCCCGAACGGCACCATCGAGTTGAAAGCCGCCTGGCGGCGACTCACACCCACGGAGATCAAGAGCAAGCGTTTCTACATGACGCGGGTTCGTTACTACCGTGAAAAGAGCAACGGCGCGCCCGGCTACGTGGACGACGTGTTCGGCCTGCTGGCCCTGCACATCATCCAGAAGACGCCCTCCGCCCCTTACTTCATCTATGCCACGTTCAGCCAGGCCGACAACCTTCTGACCGCGAACGGGCAGCCCGTCGAGGATGTCAACGGCAAACTGTTACAGAACCAGACCGCGCCGCCGACCGCGCCGCTCGTCGTCTCGAAGAATGCGACTTCGGCGAATCCGGCCACGCCAAGTTCCGTACAGAGTTTCACCCCGTTGGTCGCGCCGCCGCAGCCGCAGACGAAGCGGCTCTACTACATCAACACGCCCGTCCCGCCGCCCGCGACGCCGACGCCGATCCCCTGGACGCAGCCGAACACGCAAGGGAAAGTCTCTCTCAACAAGCGCATCAACGACATTCCCACGGACATCATCGGCGTCAACCAATCGGCACACGCGGCCATCGCCGCCTACAACCAGAGCAACGGCATCGCCAACTCGCCGTGGCTGTATTACAAGCTCGTCAACGTCCAGTATCAGCCATACGACAAGCAGCCCGGCATCACTTACACGGGCGCGCCCGGCGGCCCTCTCGCGTCAACCTATTACCAGTCGAACGAAGTGGTGGAATCGGACTACACCTTGCAGGTCTTTAGCGGCCAGTTCCAACCGCAGTTGCCTTCGCCGAATCAGAACTTCAACACCGGGAACTTGATCACCGATTACAACACCGACGGGACGGTCTTCAAGAACGTGAGCTACAACGGGAGGGGCTACCTGATGGGCGGCTGCATGGGCTGCCACGGCAACATCCAGCAGAAGGGCTTCAACTTCAGTTTCATCTTCGCGGGCGGCAACGTCCCCCGCCCCGAAACCACCAACCCGCCAACCAGCCTGCCGAAGTTCTTCAAGCTGCTGGCTAACTAACCAAACCATGTAACCACGAAACAACACGAACACACGCGAAGCAGCACGAACACGTTTCGTGTTGTTTCGCGTGTGTTCGTGTTTACAGGCTTTGCCCGCACGATGTTTTGCTAATCGCTCTTAACTCGCTACATAGTCTCGACGGATGAAGCAGCCCACGCGAGTTCGCGGCGGCGCAACTGTTCGACGACTTCTGCCGCCCAGACGCCCGCGTACTTGTCCCGCGCCACCGTCAGGTTGCCGACCAGATTTCCTTCCGTGGGAATCCCGATCACGGCGATGTCTTCGTTGCCCATGCCCGCTTCGCCGACGACGAAGCGCGCCTCTTCCGTCATGTCAATCGCGCCCGGACGATAGGCGGAATCGTCGCGGCTCGTGAAGCGATTCTCGAAAGCGCGCACCATGCCGCGTCGGTGGAGATTGCGGTAGAGCGGCGTCGCATCGCGCGGGATGTCCGTCGGCGGGTAACGCGCGTCAACCAGAACTTCGACTTGTGCGTGTGCGCCGGGAATCTCGTCGCAGCGCAGTTCAAAGCGCCCGCTCGCGTCGTCGGTCAGGACGCGCGGACTCCGCGCCACGGAGAAATCGAGCAAGCCCGCACGCGCGAGCGCGAGGAGCTTTTCGATGTTGATGATCGGAGGCCCGAAGGCGACGCGTTTGAGACGCGGGTAGTGGTGCTCTATGAGTTTCCGGTGCGACTCCGGCGTGAGGCCGCCGAACTGTAGAAAGCCGCCGAGCACCGTTCTGACTTCATACCAGATGTCTATGGCCGACTTGAGGCCGTCGCCTGCGAGTCCGGCGCGTGCGCGTGCGATCTCCTCCTCCATGTATCGCCCGACGAAGGCGTCGAACTCCGACGCGCTCTCGAAGCGACGCGCGCCGACGGGATCGAGCGCGGAATGATAATCGAAAGGCTGCTGTTCGGGATGCGCCCGCAGGTAGGCGTCAATCACGCGTCGCATCGCGCGCGCATCGTTCCCGCACGCCTCCAACTCTTGCCGCGCGTCGCCGTTTGCGAAGACGACGCGGTAGTAGTGCAGTTCCATTTCAAGCTCGAAGAGCGGCCAGAGGTCGCGCTCGAAGTCGAGCCGCCCGCCGGTCGTGCGGCGTCGCAGTTCGGCGAGCGCGTCGTGCGTGAAAAATGTCAGAGGGCGCGCGTGGAGCGGCAGGTCGTGCGCTTTGGGCGTCATGGGCAGGCCGGTGCGGCTGTAGGGGAAGACGACGCGCGGCTCCGCGCCGCTTCTTGTGTAAGCGAGCGCGCCGCCCTTCGTTCGCTCGAAGCGACCGCCGCGCCCTTCCGTGAGTTCGAGCAAGGCGTCTATGAAAGTCAGACCGATGCCGAGCATCGCCACGCGTGCGCCCGCAGGAATTTCGCGCATCGTCTCCACGACCGGATACACGAACGGGATGAACGCCGCGCGGCCGGCATGACGCGCGGCGAACTCCTGATAGCGCGTCTCTTCAACTCCCGGCACGAGCCTCGAATGACCCGTGGCAAGCAGCACCTTATCAACCCCTATCTCCTCCGCCTCGACGCTCGCGGCTGGCACGAACTCAACTTGATAGCCCCCACGCTCGTCCGGTCGGACATCCGACACCTCCCCGACGTGACGTGAGACGGTGACGCCCGGCGGCAAGTGTTCGAGCAAACGCTCGAAGCCCTCGATGAGATAGCGACCGACGACGGCTCTCGAAAGATATTCGTCGCCCGTCAGGGGCGTCTGCGGCTGGAAAGTTTTTTGATACCAAGAGAGGAAGTCGTCTCCCCTGCCCGCGACGACGGGCGGGTCGTCCACCGCCCACAGGTCTATCTCGCCGACGCTGATGTTAACCAGAATATAGACGGGCTGCGCGGGGTCGTAGATGGGGCTGGCTCCGAAATGCCTGGAGCGATTGAAGAGGCGTATGTGGAGCGGATACGCGAGCGGGTGCGCGTCGAACTCGGCCAACAG
>DASYMM010000220.1:0-4386 GCA_036009085.1 Pyrinomonadaceae bacterium
TCTCGGCACGACGACCATTGACGCGATGAAACGCATCAAGCGCGCGCTCGACCCGAACGGCATTTTGAATCCGGGCAAAATGTTTTTAGAACAGTGACAAGTGACGAGTGACGGGTGACAAGTTAAAGCAGAGCCACTAACGTTAAAATTGTGTTTCATCTCGTCACTTGTCACTCGTCACTCGTCACTGCTTTCTTATGCTATCAACCTTACTCGAACTCCAACGTTTGAAGCGGCTCGACCGGACGGGTTGGGTTTTGCGTGGGCTTGCGCCGGGGGCGGAGTCCGTGGCGGCGCACAGTTACGGCGTGGCGTTTGCGGCGATGATGTTGGCGGACGAGGTGCGCGCGCGGGGCGTCGAAGTTGATGTCGAACGGGTGTTGCGGATCGCGCTGTTGCACGATCTGGCCGAGGCGCGCACGGGCGACATGCCGCGCACGATGGCTCTGTACTACGGCGCGGAGGCGCGGCACGCAGCGGAGCGCGCGGCGTTCGACGACATGGTGCAGAACTTAGGCGACGTGCGCGGCGCGGAGTACGCGGCGTTGCACGCGGATTACGAGGCGCGCGAGAGTTTGGAGGCGCGGCTCGTGAAGGCTGCGGACATCGTTGACTTGCTGGCGCAGGCCTTAGCCTTCGAGCGCGCGGGTGCGCGTGAACTGCAAGAGTTCTGGGAGGGCGCGAGAGAGCGCGACTTTAATTTAGAAGGCGCGGCGCGCGAGGTCGTCGCGGAAATGCTCGACGCACTCGTCGCCGCGCGTGAAGCGTTGCGTTGAACAGGCGCGTAGAGACGGATTAGCAGAGACAAATTCGCACGGAGAAAAAATGTTTGATTGGTTAAGAGAGACGGTGACGGGTTACATGAGCAGCCGGAGCCTCGTGTGGATCATCGCCTTCTCCGTCGTCACGTTTCTGACGAGCATCGCCGTGACGATCTTCGTGCTGATCAAATTGCCGGACACTTATTTCAAGGCTTCGCACGGGCGCGAGTTTTGGGTCGAACGCCATCCGGTGTTGCGTTGGGGCGGGCTGGTCTTGAAGAATCTGCTGGGCGCGTTTCTCGTCCTGTTGGGCGTCGTGATGTCTCTGCCGGGCGTGCCGGGGCAGGGCGTGCTGACGATCTTGCTCGGCGTGATGTTGCTCGACTTTCCGGGCAAGCGCAGGCTCGAACTCAAACTCGTGAGCCGCCCCAAAGTCCTGCGCACGATCAACCGCATCCGCCAGCGTTTCGACCGCACGCCCCTGCAACTCGACGAGGCATGAGGCAGGGGAAAGGAAAAGGTAAAGGATAAAGGAAGACTTACCACTCAACCCTTTGCGCCTTCCTTCCCGTCTTTGCGCCTCCAACGAGAACTGCTTTTCTCGCTGGAGGCGCAAAGTTAAAACCGAAGGCGCGAAGGAGACTTGAGCCGTTATCTTCTCCTTTACCACTTCCCTTTAACCCCTTTTCTTCCGGCGTTGCGCGTTGACAAGGGCGGAGTGCTTTGTTAGCTTCGCCTATTAACTTTTCAAGGGAAAATTGCCGGATCGGATGCTTTCCCCGGCGTCGGCATCTGACACTTTTAATGAACGGTTCAAACTCATTTCAGGCAGTCTCACGGCGCAAGGCTCGCGCGCTCGCGTTCATCCTCGGGCTGTTGTCGCTCGCGGGCGCGGGCGGCTGCTCCAGATTTTACAAGAGCAAGGTGACTGTGCCGCCGCTCCTCGCGCCGCTCAAAGAGGCCGCGCCCGGCGAGTTGATCGAAGTGGTAAACCGCATGGCGCAGGTGCAATCCCTGCGCGGCAAGATTGATATACAGTTCCTTGATAATTCGTTTGCACAGTGCGGCATCACAGAGAAGTATCGCACGGCGGAGGGCGACGTGATCTTGCAGCGCGACGGCAAGATTTATCTCGTCATCAACGGGCCGTTCAGCGTCAAGATCGCCGAGATGACTTCCGACGGCGAACGCTTTCGCGTGGCCGTCATGCAGGGCGACGACAAGTATCGCCGCTTCCTCAAGGGAACGAACATGGCGACCTACCAGCGTTTGGACGCCGGGACTGAAATTGATTGCGGCAAGGGCGACCAGAAGCGCACCGCGCAGATGCAGCAGCGCGCGGCCTCCGCCTTCTCCGGTCTCCGCCCGCAGCATTTCACAGACGCGCTGCTGTTGCGTCCCGTCGTCGGCGGCGACGGCGCGGACAAGAATCTGATCTACGTGCGCAGCGAAGCGTTTGCCGAAGACATAGACACGCGCCCGCGAGCGAAAAAGGACGCGCGCGTCGTGCGCGGTTATTACCAGTTGGACGAAATCGCGGCGGAGCCGGATGGACGCGGACGCCTCCTGCGTCGCTTCTGGTTCGACCGTTACGGCGAACTCACACTGGCGCGTCTGCAAACGTTCGGCGAGCGCGGCGAGTTGACGACCGACGTGATTTATCGCAACCCGCAGCGTTTCGGCGAGACGGCGAAGTACACGCTGCCCGCCGCCATCGAGATCACGCGCCCGCAAGATCGCTACTCGCTGCGCATCACATATCAAACGCCCGACGCCGTCAAAGTGGATCAGCCGTGGCCTGCGGAAGTGTTCGTCCTCGAAAACAAGTCGAACCTTCAGGAAGTTGATCTGGATGCTCGAAAACAGTGACGAGTGACAAGTGACGAGTTAAAACAACAGAACTTGTCTTTATCACGTTACTAAGCGACCGAAGGGAAACTTGATCTTAGGTCTGCAACTCGTCACTCGTCACTTGTCACTTGTCACTTAAGATATGGACAGTCTTGTCGCCAATAATATTCGCCAGCGGCCTTTGCGTGCGCTCGTCAGTATGGCGGGGGTCGCGCTCGGCGTGTGTCTGGTGATGCTGTTTACGGGATTGTCGCGCGGCATGTCTAACGATTTGCAGCGGCGTTCGTCGAGCGTGCTCGCGGAGATTTATTTCACGCGTCCGGGCGGGATGGAGTTGACGACTTCGACGGCCAACCTGAGCGTCAAGTACGCGGACGCATTGCAGAAGATTGAGGGCGTGAAATCCGCCGTCCCCGTCATCCGCTATATCTTTCAGGGCGGGCGCGGCTTCGGCTTCGAGCAGGTGCAGGGCGTTGACTGGGAGCCTTACGCCGCGATGAACAATCTGCATCTCGTCGCGGGGCGCGCGCCCAACGCCACGGACGAAATCATCGTTGACGAAGCGAAAGCGCGCAACAGCAGTCTCGGTGTCGGCGACACGCTCAGCCTCTTCGGCGGGAAGCCTTACCGCATCACAGGCATCTATTCGCCCGAAGCGGAGGCGCGCGTGAAGATGTCTCTGGCGGCGATGCAGGACGCGCTGCAAACCGAAGGCAAGTGCTCGTATATTCTCGTCAAAACTCAGGACGGCGTTGACCCGCTCACGGTGGCGCGGCGCATCGAGGCCGAGCCGACGACGACGGGCAACAAGATACAGTTCACGCGCGACTTCATCACGAACATCGAAAAGCAGATTCCTTATCTGAGCGTCTTCCTGCGCGCGCTCGTCGGGTTGTCTGCGATAGTGAGCGCGCTCGTCGTGATGCTCGCCATGTACACGACGATCACGGAACGGACGCGCGAGATCGGGATGCTCAAGGCGCTCGGCGCGTCGCGCGGCTATATCGTCTCCGTGATCGAGCGTGAGGCGTTGTTGATTAGTTTGCTCGGACTGGCGGCGGGCTTTGCGGTCTCCTTCGCAGCGGGCTTTTTGATCAACCGCGCTTACGGGCTACTTTTTGAATACGGTTGGAGATGGGCGCTCGTCGCGGCACTAATTGGCGTCGGCGGCGGCACGCTCGGCGCGCTCTACCCGGCCATGCGCGCCGCGAATCTCGATCCCGTCAATGCGCTATCGCACGAGTGATCAGAACAGTGACGAGTGACAAGTGACGAGTGATAAGTTAAAACAGAACCACTCTCTTTAAACTTGTCTTCCGTCTGGCTCGTCACTTGTCACTCGTCACTGCTTTTTTATGAAAACGATTCTGCAAGCTGAGAATGTGGAGAAAGCTTACCGCGTGGGCAGCGTGGACGTGCACGCCTTGCGGGGCGTCTCTCTGGATTTGGAGGAGGGCGAGTTTCTCGCGATCATGGGGCCTTCGGGTTGCGGGAAGTCAACGCTCCTGCACCTCCTCGGCGGCCTGCTCACGCCGACGAGCGGGCGCATCGTGATTGACGGCGAAGACTTAACCGCCGCCTCCGACGCCAAGCGCACCGACATCCGCCGGCGCAAAATCGGCTTCGTCTTCCAACGCTTCAACCTCTTCCCGACGCTCACCGCCGAAGGCAACCTGCGCCTCGCCGAACGCATTCACGCCGGAGGCCGCAACGGCGGCGACGGCGACGCGGAGCGGCGGCGCGAGGTCTTGAGCCTCTTGAAACTCGAAGACAA
>DASYMM010000221.1:0-2928 GCA_036009085.1 Pyrinomonadaceae bacterium
GGCGAAGCGATCATCACTGTGCAGGCCGAGGGCGGAGCCGTGCAGCGTTCGACCGCGCCGATCAGGGATACGCGCGCGGCGGTCGAGTTTGTTATTCGTTGGACTACTTCGGAAGCGTCCGGCATTGCGGAGGTGCAGAGCGTGGGCGACGTGCACGCGGTCGGGCATCGCGTCGTGCACGGGGGCGAGCGGTTCACGCATTCCGTGTTGATTACGGAGGATGTCTTGCGCGGCATAGAGGATTGCATAGACCTCGCGCCGCTGCACAATCCCGCGAACCTCAAGGGCATCGCCGCGGCGCGCGAAGTGTTCGGCGCGGGGCTGCCGCAAGCCGCCGTCTTCGACACGGCCTTTCACCAGACCATCCCCGACTACGCGTATCTCTACGCTCTGCCTTACCAACTCTATCGCCGTTATCGCGTGCGCCGCTACGGTTTCCACGGCACGTCGCATCGCTACGTCGCCTATCGCTACCGGCAACTGCTCGGCATCGAGCGCGGGGCGACGAACATGATCACATTGCATCTCGGCAACGGCTGCTCTGTGGCGGCCATCCGCGCGGGCAACTCGTTTGACACTTCGATGGGCATGACGCCGCTCGAAGGTCTCGTGATGGGCACGCGCTCCGGCGACATTGACCCGGCGATCATTGATTACGTCGCGGCGAAAGAGGGTTTGTCGGCGCAGGAAGTGGAGACGCTTTTGAACAAGCAATCGGGCTTGCTCGGCATCTCCGGTTTGACGAACGACATGCGCGAACTGCTGGACGAAGCGCACGAATCCGACGACCGCCGCGCCCGGCTCGCCATCGAAATCTTCTGCTACCGCGCGCGCAAATACATCGGCGCGTATCTCGCGGCCTTGAACGGCGCGGACGCAGTAGTCTTCACGGGCGGCATCGGCGAAAACTCTGCGGAGATTCGCGCGCGTATCTGCGACGGCCTACAGTGGCTCGGCGTCGAACTCGACGCGGAGCGAAACGCACAGCATCGAGGCGGGCTGGAAGGACTCATCAGCAGCGACTCGTCGCGTCTCGCCGTCTACGTCATCCCGACCGACGAAGAATTGCTCATCGCGCGCGACACCGTCCGCTGCATCCAGGGCGCGCCGCAAAGATATTGAGCGCGGCTTTAATCAGAGAAAACTAAAAACCTTCACCGCAGAGACACAGAGCAAAACCGCAGAGTGGGCGCAGAGAATTTCAAGTCTCTGCGCCCACTCTGCGTTCCGCGTCTCTGCGGTGAGTCTTAATTCTTTACGTCTCGCGTTGCTGGTCGCGGATGCGGAGGCGTTTCATCTCTTTGAGTTGCTCGTCGAGCGTCATCAGGTGGAGGTGGAGGAAGATTTTGCCTTCCTTGTTGACCTTCGCGCTTTGCTCGAAATCCTTGCGCGCTTCGGCTTCGTTGCCTTGCAGCATGTAGGCGTAGCCGCGTGTGGCGTAGGCCAGAGAGGCGAGGCTGCTTTCGGGTTTGAGGGCGAGTCCGTCGGTGAAGTCGGTGATCGCGCCGCCGAGGTCGCCGTCAATCAAGCGTGCGCGCCCGCGTTTGAAATAGAGGTCGGGATTGCCCTGATAGCATTCGAGCGCCTTGTTGAAATCGAACAGCGCGCCGGGCATGTCGAGTTTGTTGGTGCGGATGAAGCCGCGATTGGAATATGCCTCGGCGACGCTGCGGTCGTTGTGGACGGAGAGCGGATCGATGTCGTAAGCCTGATTGAAGTCGTCAATCGCGCCGTTGAGATCGCCCTTCGCGCGTCGCGCGCCGCCGCGTTTGACATAGACTTCCGCCGCGCGCGGTTCCGCGTCCAACGCCCGGCTATAGTCGTCAATCGCGCCGTCGAGGTCGCCTTTGAGATAACGCGTGGCGGCGCGCTTAACGAAGTCTTTGGCCGTGCGCGGCGTCTGCGCCGGAGCGGTCGCGGCGCACGCCAACAGCAAAATAAGGGGCAAGGTAAAGGCTCTCATAAATCCTTACACTCCGTCGGGTGAAGACCGTGTTCCGTGCAGACCATAAGTGAGATGCGATCCGGTTGTCAACGAAAACATCGTCCCACAGCCGCCCCGGCCTGCCTCTCTCCTAAAACTTCCAACCCGAGCAAAAATCCAAAACTCCCCGCGCCCGCAAAAAAAGCCCGCACCCTGTAGATGCAGGATGCGGGCGACTCGTTGACTCGTCTGTGCCATCGACGCTTAACTGGCGGAAACGGCGATGCTCGCGTCGAAGATTTCGAGCGCGACATCGACGTTCTCGCGCGTGAGGATGAGCGGCGGCGACCAGCGGATCGTGTTCGCGCCCGCGCCGAGGATGATCAATCCGCGCTCGAAGCAGGCCGTCTCGACGCGGTCGCGCAACTCCGGCGCGGGCTTCAACGTCGCGCCGTCTTCCACGAACTCGACGCCGAGCATCATCCCGTAGCCCCGCACGTCGCCAATGCAATCGTGCTTCTCTTTCAACCGCTCAAGTCCGGCTTTCAAATACGCGCCGACTTCCGCGCTGTTCGCGACGAGGCCGCCTTCGAGGAGTTCGATGGTCTTCAAGGCGGCGGCGAGCGCGACGGGGTTGCCGCCGAAAGTCGAAGCGTGCGCGCCTGGTTTCCAGTTCATCAAATCCGCGCGCGCCACGCACGCGCCCATCGGCAGACCCGACGCGATGCCTTTCGCGAGACACATGATGTCGGGCTTCAAGTCGTGATGATCGCTCGCAAACATCTTGCCCGTGCGTCCCATGCCGGACTGCACCTCGTCAACGATGAGCATGATGCCGTGCTCGTCGCAGATGCGGCGCAAGCCTTGAAGGAACTCGCGCGGCGCGGGCACGTAGCCGCCCTCACCCTGCACGCATTCGACGACGATGCCGGCGCACTCTTCCGGCGGCATCGTCGTCCTGAATAGGCGGTCTTCGATCCAATCGAGGCAGGCGCGGCTGGCCG
>DASYMM010000222.1:0-9051 GCA_036009085.1 Pyrinomonadaceae bacterium
CGCCCGCTCTCTGCGAGTTCGTAACGCTCGCTCAAATTCTTGTGCCGCAGCCACTCAAGCCCGCGCGCGTAGACTTCCGCGCGCGCGTTCGCCGCTCCGTCCGCCGCGTGCATCCGCGCCGGGATGGGGCGCAAGACCAGCACCGCGCCTTCGCGCTCCGAGACGCGCGCCGGGAGCGTCGCAAAGTCGAAGCGCGGAAACGTCGCCTCGAACCACTCGCGGCGCGCGCTCACTTCTCTTTCAAACTCCGCGCCCAGAAATTCGAGCAACTCACGAAGCGCGCCACGGTCTGCGTCGCGCAGTTGATGACGCGCTCCGTAAACCTCTTCAGACGCGTATCGCTCGCCGTCCCAGACGATCTTCGTCGCGCCGCGATTGGCATACACTCGCAGACGCTCGACGCACGACGCCGCAGTCTCATCGCCGTCGCCCGACTCGCGCAGGCGTGCGACGAGCGGCGCGATCAAGCGCGACTCCAATTGGCTCCAACCGTGCCCCGTGATGAGGCACACGTTGAAGCCGCGCCGCAGGAGTTCGGGGAGCAGCGCGGCGGACGCGCTCCCGGCGAACGTCTCCGCTAAAATCTCTCCGCCCGCGTCGCCTTTGCGCTCGCGCGCCAGCAGCGTGTCGTCAACGTCTAAGACGAGCGCGCCCGCGCGCCGAACGCGTTCGACGCGTGCCGCGTCTATCACTTCATCGAGTGCAAGCGGCGCGCGCTTCATGTCGTCTTGTCCGCCGTAGACAATCTGCCCGCCGTCTCGCGCGAGTTGTTCGCACCATGCTCGCATCTCCGGTTCATCTGCGATTGAAGCCCCGCGCACCTCCGCGCGCAGCGCGTCCGGCAAATACTGGCGCAGGCTGTCGGCGTTCGGCAGGCAGAACAGGCCGCCCATCTCCAACGCGCCGACGTAAGTGGCGGCGAGCACGGATTGCTTAAGCGAGCGCGGGATGAGCCACGCGCGCCCCGCGCCGCGCCACACGATGTTGCAAGGGACGCGCTCGCCCCCTTCGACAGACGTGCCGAAGCCTTTGGCGAACGCGCCGAGCATCCCGAACAACCACGCGGCCAGTTGTTCGTCGCGCTCCGCTTCGACGGCGAGCACGTAAGCCGGGTAAGCGTCTGCGAGGCGCGACAACTTGAAGCCGGTCGCTTCGTGGAGCGTCTCGCACGCCTCGCGCGTCAGGGGAAACTCCCACGGGTAGGCTTGAAAGTGCGCCCAGTCAACGATGGAGGCGGCGGCGCGCTCCATGTTGTGGATGAACGTCCAAGCCGTTTGCTCGCGCGCGAGGCGCGACACCTCGCGCAGGTCTGCGAGCGTCAACTCCGCGCGCTTCTCCTCCGGCCAGAGGACGAGATGACCCGGCACGATGCTGTTCGGGTTGGCGGCGACGTTGAGGCCGCCCGCTTGCGCGAATTGAAGCTCGCGCATCAATTCGAGATCGAAGGTCGCCGCGCGCTTCTCCGGCAAACTCCCCACGCGCGTCTTGTAATCCTCGCGCGCCTTGCTGTAAAAGACCGTCCCCCAACCGTACTCGCCGCAGGCATCCTGCGTGCGGTGCAGCACGAGCAGATCGGGATCGTTACGCACCAGACCCGTGCGAAACTTCTCCTCCCACAGCTTGAGCCACGCACCGGAGGCGTGCGCCGGGGCGGCGGAAGCGTAGTTTGAAGAGACGGATTCGCTCAAGGTGTCTGTCTGCCTTCCATCAGACGGCGGTACAGGCGACGGTATCTTGCGCCGCCCACTTCGACGAGATCGAAACGGCGTCGCGCGCTCGCGCGGCAACGCTCCGCTAAATCTTCTTCCTCGCAAAGCGCGTCGAGTTCGGCCAGAGCGCGCTCGTAAGCCTCCGGCGTGAAGTCCGAGATCAGGACGCCGACGCGGTCGCCCTCGATCAACTCGTCCAAATCTCCGACGCCCGTGTTGCAAATTACAGGCAGGCCGCTCGCCAGATACTCCGCGATCTTGGTGGGCGAGGAAGACAGCTTGGAATAGCACGCGCGTATGAAGGAGATCGCCACGTCGGCGGCGCGCAGGTAGCGCGGCACGTCTGCGGGCGCGACTTTGGCGACGAAGAAATCCTCGTCCTCCAAACCAAGTTCGCGCAGTCTCGCGGCGACATCTTCGGCCTTGTTCTGCGTCAGGATCATCGAGAACGTCTTCGGGTCTTCGCGGTGCGCGTGCGCCAGAAAGCGCGTCATCTCGTCCGTCATGTACCAGCCGCCGAAAGAGCCTACGTAGACGAAGACGCGCCGCCCCTCCAACTTCAACTCCCGGCGCACGTCCTCCCGTGTGCTTCCTCCTCCAGTTTCGGCGTCGGCCTCTCGAAACCGCTCCGCGTCCACGCAACAGGGGATCACTTCGATAGGCCGACCGCGTTCGTCCGTCTCCTTCCGCCCGTCGAACAGAATGGCGCGCGCCTTCTCCGTCAAGACGACGAAGCCGTCCGTCGTCTTAAGTAAATATCTTTCGACGCGCTTCACCGTGCGGTAGATCAAACCGTTCTCCGGCCAGACGCCCGCGTCCGTGTATTCTTCGGGCAGGAAGCCGCGTATGTCGAACAGGAGCCGACCGCCGCCGACGCGTTTGGCGATTGCGCCCATTAAAGCCGGGATGTGGCCGCGCGCGTGCAGCACGTCTATCTTGTGCCGGCGCGTGAGCCGCACCGCCGTCCACGCGCCGCACAGGATGTCGTAGGGCGTGACGACGACGGAAGGGCGTTTGTGATACGGCAGAGCGACCCAACGAATCCCTTCGCGCGCCAGACGCTCGCGCCAGTCAGCTTCGTCCGCCGCCGTCCATCTCTCGCGCTGCTCCGGTTCAAACGTGAGCAGAAAAACTTCCGCGCCGTCGCCCGCAATCAGTTGGCGCAGGTAGGGCAACACCTGCGTCTGCACGAGCGGTTCGCGCAGACCGAAGTAGCACAGGTAAAGCGTCTTCACAGGCTTCTGCGTGGTCATCTCGACTCGCGCTCCGCCTCCGGCTTCGGCGCATTCACACGCGCCGCCGTGCCTGCGTTGTCGTTTCGCCGCCACACGGCCTGCGCCCAGCCGGCGAACGTGGCGAGGTCAACCGCCAGCATGACGAGGACGACGCCCGCGAACTGCACGGGGTTCAGCAGCCACCCCAGCCCGCGCCCTTCGCGCCGCACGTAGATCGACTTGGCGGCGCGCGCGAGCACGCCCGTGACGGGAACGACGAGCCACCAACGACTGTGCACGAGCGCAAGCGCGACGAAGACGAGCCAGACCGCGTACTGCCGCGCCAGCCCATAATGCCAGTCCCACTGTCGCCCCACCCAGACGTTATGGCGCGAGTAGAGCATGAAGCGGCGAAAAGTCTTTCTCAGCGTCGGTTGAAGGTGCCACCACACGGTCGCGTCCGGCGCGTAGCCCGTCTTGAAGTTCAGACGCTCGATATGCTCCATGAAGAAGAGGTCTTCTGCCGCGCGCAAATCCGGGAATCCGCCGACCGCTTCCCACACCTCGCGCCGCAGCAGCATGGAGGCGACGGACGGGCCGCGTACCGGCGCGCCCGCCCGTTCCACCTTCGGCGGCAAGTAGACCAACGCCGCGCAGCGTTCAAAAAAACCACCCGTGGCGGCCTCGTAGTTTCCGTAAACGACCGACATCTCCGGGTCTTCGCGCACGACGCGCACCAGACGTTCCAGCCACACGGGTTCGAGGCGAATCCCCGCGTCCGTCAAAGCGATCCACTCGAAGCGCGCCGCGCCGATGCCGATGTTGCGCCCGCGCCCCGGCGTCGCCTCCTTCGCCTCGATCACGCGCAACGTTTCGTCAGTCGCCGCTATCTCGCGCGCGACTCGCACGGTCGCGTCCGTCGAGCCGCCGTCAACTAAAATCACCTCGGCTGGCCGGTGCGTCTGTCGCCTGATGGATTCGACGAGCGCGGCGAGCGACGCCTCTTCGTTACGCACCGGGACGACGAGCGACACGGCCAGCCCGCCCGCCGCTTCCCCCCTCTCCGATGTCGTCGCCTGCTCTGCTCGCATCTTCCTCACCTGTGACGAACGCGTCTCGAACTCAAACTCCAACTCGCGCCCACAGCCCCGTAGATTTTTCGTTTAAGAGAATAAGTTGAGAGGCGCGGGAAAGTTTTAGCGCGGGATGGGGGGAATCCGGCCAGTGACCTGATCCACGTGGTAGCGCGCAAATTTTCTGAGCCAGCGCGCCTGCTCCAGTGCGGCCTCGTCTTTGTTCAGCACGCCGCGCAAGTGCCAGCGCACGCCTTGCGCCGCCCAGTGCGCGGCTTTTGCCAGCCAACCGAGTCGCCAGCCGAGCGGGTTGCGGTGACGCGCCGCCCAGACGTAAGAGGCATCAAGAAAGTGATACGGTTTTTTGCTCTTGTAAAGCTGATTGCTGCTCTTGTTCTCCAGATGGATGATCGGCGCGCCGTGCACGTAGGCGACGCGCAAGCCCGCCTGCCGCATGCGCCAGTACCATTCCACGTCTTCGCCGTAGAGGAAAAACTCTTCGGGCAACGCCCCGACCCGCTCGATGACCTCGCGGCGAAACGCGACAAACGAATTGCCGAGCCAGTCTACTTCTCCCGTCTCCCACGTGTACCAGAGACGCGCCAGACGCGACCTGCGCCGGAGTAAGTTGGGACCGAATTTGTACAACCCGGCGGCGATTGACAGGTCGATCCAGAGCGAAGGAAACCTGTTGCCTTCCGGCACGAACTCCTGCTCGCCGTTGCGGTGCTCGCCGCCGACCGCCGCGATCTCCGGGTGCTCGTCCAGATATTCGACCAGACGTTGCACCGCCCCCGGCAGCACAATCGTATCGCTGTTGAGCAGGACGAGATACTCGCCCCGCGCGTAGTCGAATCCCAGATTGTTCCCGCGCGCAAAGCCGAGATTCTCGCCGCTTCGCACCAGCACGACATCCGGGTGTTCGGCGGCGATGTAGTCTGCCGTGCCGTCCGTGGAATCGTTGTCCACGAGGACGATTTCGGCGGGGAACTGCCCCAGAGATTCTTTCAGGCTGGCGATACACTGAGCCGTGAGATCGCGCGTGTTCCACGTCACGATCACGACGGACGCACGCAGCGTCGGCGCGCTCACACGCTCGACCTTCTCCTGCTGAAAGCTTTCTTTCCCGACTTCAAGCATGACTCGAACTTTCCAACGGATTACTCTACACGTTGCCCGCCGCGTTCGACCGGCCGCTCTCCTTGTCGTGAGCCGCGAGGTCTGTCTCCACCATCTCTTTGATCATCCCCGCGAACGTGTACTCCGGCTCCCAGCCCAACTCCCGCTTGGCCTTCGACGCGTCGCCGATCAGCAAATCCACTTCCGCCGGACGCAGGAATCGCTCGTCAATCTTCACATACTGCTCATAATCCAGCCCCGCCTCGGCAAACGCGCGCTCGCAAAACTCGCGGACGGTGTGCGTCTCGCCCGTCGCCACCACGTAATCGTCCGGCTCCGCCTGTTGCAGCATGAGATGCATCGCACGCACGTAATCTTTGGCGTGTCCCCAGTCGCGCTGCGCGTCGAGGTTGCCGAGTTTGAGTTCGTCGGCCAAGCCCAACTTGATGCGCGCCACGGTCGAAGTGATCTTGCGCGTGACGAATTCGTAGCCGCGTCGCGGCCCTTCGTGGTTGAAGAGCAAACCGCTTGAGCAGAACATCCCGTAGGCTTCGCGGTAGTTGCGCGTCAGTTCAAAGCCCGCCACCTTCGAGATGCCGTAAGGCGAGCGCGGGTGAAAGCGCGTCGTTTCGCGCTGCGGCGTCTCGACCACCTTGCCGAACATCTCGGACGATCCGGCGAAGTAGAACCTGCATTTCGGGCGCAGTTCGCGCAGGGCGGCGAGCATGTAGTGCGTGCCGTTGATGTTCGTGTTCATGGTCGAGAAGCCGTCGGCGAAACTTTCGGCGACGAACGACTGCGCGGCGAGGTGATAGCACTCGTCAAAGTCGTGTTGGCTGACGACGTGGAACAGCGACGGGTAGCTCTCAAGGCTGGCGGCATGCAGCGTGACGCGGTCTAAGATATGCGAGATGCGCGTAAACCTGCGCCCCGCGTCTTCGAGCGCGACGCGGCGGACGAGGCCGTGGACTTCGTAGCCCAGCGCGAGTAAATGCTCGGCCAGGTAGCTGCCGTCCTGCCCCGTGATGCCTGTAATCAGTGCCTTCTTGCTCAATGTTTGTTCTCCAAATTTCTATTGATTGGGGTAAAGCATAAAATTCTTTGCAGGGAGAAGCAAATGGCTCACTCCCTGAAAATCATGTTTTGTCCGGCGGCGAACACTTTTGGCCGTGCGCTTCAACCGCCGCTTCGAGTCTCTGTTCCAGACGCTCGACGGCGGCGGCGATTGACCAACGCTCGGCCACCTGTTGCCGTCCCGTCTGACCGAGACGGCGCGCGTATTCCCGATCCTCCGAGAGGCGCGTCACGGCGGCGGCCATCGTGCGCGGGTCGTCGTCCACCAGCAAGCCGTTCACGCCGTCAACGATTGTCTCTCTCACGCCGCCCTCGGCGACCGCCAAGACGGGCGTGCCGCAGGCGTTTGCTTCGAGCGGCGCAAAGCCGAAAGGCTCTAGGCGTGAGGTGTAGAGCATCAACATCGCGCGATTCAGAATTTCGACCAATTTGTCGTCGGCGATCCTCACGTGCGGCTCAAAGTCAACTTCGAGTTCGGAGGCGAGTCGTTTCAGCTCCTCAAGGTATGGCGGATAGGCGACGTTCCCGATCCAGACGAGACGCGGGCGGCGCGGCTTCGGTATCCCGGCCAGAGAGCGGAGCGCAAACTCCACGTTCTTGAGTTTGACGAATGCCCCTAACCCTACCACATAGTCCTCGCGCGGCAGATTCAGGTCAACAAACTTTTCCGAGTCAACGCCCAGATAACAGACCTTCGCCTCCAACCCGTAAGCGCGCAGGATGCTCTCGCGGCTATAAAACGAATTGACGAGCACGGTGTCGAAAGCCTTCGCGTTTCGCACCTCTTCCCTGAGCATCGCGCGCCACGTCTGCGTCTTGATTAAGTCTTTCAAGTAATCGCGCAGGTAGACGGGCGACAGGTAAGACTGCTCCGGCGGCGGCAGAGCATTCCAGAGCGGCTCCGGCATCGCCTCGAAAAACTCGCGCGTCGGCTCCTGCAAGTAGATAACTTTCGGCAGGCGTACGTAACGCCCGATGGAACTCACCGCCTGATAAAGCGAACTGTTGGCAAAGAGCAGATCGAAACCGCCCGCGTTGATCTCTTCGGCGCAGCGGCGGCAATGACGGTCGAGCGCTTCGATGCGGGTTAGCGGATCGAGACGAAAGGTTGTAAGGCGAGCGGCGAGTTTCTTCTCCGCTCGCGGTTGCCAGTCAAGGGGCAAGACGTGTTCGTTGATAAATTCGCCGAGCGGCAGGTAGGTTTGATCCGCCGTCGGCGGGCACCACGACTCCACCGTGTGGCCGCGTTGCACCAACCCGCGCACATGATCGTAGAGCGCGCGTTTCCCGCCGCCGCTCGGCAAGTTGTGCCAGACCGCAATCTTCATTGACCTGTTTTGCCGCATTGATCGTTTAACCGCGAGCAGCCTCAAGCTCTCGTTTCGCGCGCCTCGAACATTGAGGCCAACGCCTGTGAGACGTGTGAAGGGGAGAATTCGGCGGCGATGGTTTCCCTCGCCCGCTGGCCTAGTTGCCGGCACAGTTCGGGGTCGTCCCAGAGACGGCAGACGTGTTCGGCAAACTCATCTGCGGTGTCGGCCACCAGCCCGTTCACGCCGTGCTCTATGGGAGAGCGGTTTGAGACGGCGCGCAGGGCGACGACGGGCACGCCGCGCGCCATCGCTTCCACGATCTTCACCTGCTGCCCCGTGCCGCCGAAAATCGGGCACACGACGAATCTCGCCGACTCGTAAACCGCTTCCAGATCGGGCACGAAACCGCTCAGCAGGATGTTCTCTTCCGGGCAGACACGCTCGCTGCAATAGCCCGTCACCTGCAAGCAGAAAGACGGCGTGCGCTTCCTGACCAAAGGGAGCACGCGCTTGATAAAGTAGAAATAGCCCTGCATGTTGAAAGGGTTGGGGCCGGTAGGCAACAAGGCGGGGCCGTCGTAACGATTGCTGATATAACAAGGGGCTTGCGTCATCGGGATGTGCAGAACTTTGGTGTGAACCGTATGCTGCTTGATGGCCTCCGCTTCCTGTCGGCTGATCGCAATCGTGTAATCATACTTATCGTAGGTAGCGTATTCTTCGGGGCGCACCGCCAACCCCTGCCGCACGAAAAAATCTTCTTCCAGTATTTCATCGTCAATGACACCGGCGTCAACCGGCGGCGGCGGGATGTGCTTGTCCACCAACTGCCACATCTGCAAGTTGAGCGAGACGAGATCAATCGTGTCCATAACCTTGACGAAGGGTGCGGGGCGCGTGTCGCGGTCGAGCAGGCCGCTCCAGAAGATATAGTTGATCACCACCAGATCGGGAGCGACCCGTTTGACCAGACGGGCAAACCAACGACTGAGGCCGGGGGGAGAGTCAATCATCGAATTCAGCGGAGTCGGCCTTTTCGTCCGCCAGTAAAAGCTTCTCAACCCGCGCGCGAGCTGCCGGTCTAGAAAATTCGTTTCATAAATCTCGACCGCTTTGATCCCGCCATCTTTGATACTTTGCACGCCGGAGGCAGTCCACGGCTCGTCGGTGGAGCCCGTCGAACTCGCCAGCGTCAGTTCGCAGCCGAGTTCCTTGAAGCCGTCAATCACTTCCAAGCAACGTTTGTGAAAGCCTGAGTGCGGAGGGTAAGGGTTCTGCGGGAGAAAAATTAAGACCTTCTTCATAAAGCAGTGACGAGTGACGAGTGACAAGTGACGAGCAGGAATCAAGACAAGTTTAAAGACAAGGTTTCTGCTTTAACTTGTCACTCGTCACTCGTCACTGTTCTAAAATTTTCTTCAGTTTATCGCAAACATACCGGACATTGGCTCTGGTCAGAGTCAAGCCGGAAGGCAAATTGATCCCGTAGGGACAGATTTCATAACTGACGCGGTTGCGCTGGCGGGCTTCGTGCGCCTGCGGCAGAGAC
>DASYMM010000223.1:0-6395 GCA_036009085.1 Pyrinomonadaceae bacterium
GGGTCGGCGAAGGGCGCGAACACGTCCTTCGCCGGCGCGACGCGCAGCACCACGCAGAGGGCTGCGCCCGCCAGCGCCGTCACCGGCAGCGGCAGCGCCTCCGTCACCCATAGCACCACGATCGCCGCCATCACCGCCGCCAGCCTGTGCGCCTCCGGCTTCAGACCGGGCAGCGGCAAAAGCAGCAGCACGACGAACACCGCGGGCGCCAGCACCAACCCGACGACGCGCCGCACGCGCTCGAAACGCGCCTCGGCATCGCTGATTGCTTCGACCGGCTCGACGGTTCTATCCATTCAGAGCACGTTTCGACTCAGCGTGCTCCCGGCAGAGAGTTGTGTATTCTGCTCTAGGAGCGAAGCTGGATGTTGTAGGTCTTAATCTTGGAGTTGAGCGTCGTCGCGTTCATGCCGAGGAGGCGCGCGGCGCGGGATTGGTGGCCGTTGGTCTGTTCGAGCGCGCGGCGTATGAGGTCAACTTCAAAGCGGCGCACCTCGTCGTAGAAGTCTATGCCGCGCCCGACATCCACGCCCGCCGCCGAAGGGCTGGTGCTTGCGCCGAGCGACTTCTGCGGCTCGCAAATCTCCGTCGGCAGACACTGGCACGTCACCTCGTCCGTGGGCGCGATGACGACGGCGCGCTCCATCACGTTTTCGAGTTCGCGCACGTTGCCCGGCCAGGTGTAATCCTCCATCAGTGCGAGCACGTCGGGCGCGAGTTGATCGTTGATGTGGCGCGCGTTCTCTTCGTTATACTTGCGTATGAAATGCTGCGCGAGCGGGAGGATGTCTTCGCGGCGTTCGCGCAGAGGCGGGAGTTCTATCGGCACGACGGCGAGACGATAATACAAGTCTTCGCGGAACGTGCCCTGCCGGACGGCTTCCTTGAGATCAATGTTGGTGGCGGCGATGATGCGCACGTCAACGCGCCGGGCGGTCGTGTCGCCGAGCGGCGTGAACTCGCGTTCCTGTATGACGCGCAGAAGTTTCGCCTGAGTTTCGGGCGGGATGTTGCCGATCTCGTCGAGGAAGACGGAGCCGCCATCGGCCACTTCAAATAAGCCCTTCTTGGCGGCGACCGCGCCCGTGAACGCGCCGCGCGTGTGGCCGAAGAGTTCGGACTCCAGGAGTTCCGAAGGGATGTTCGAGGAGTTGACGGGCATGAAAGCCTTCGCGGCGCGCGGGCTTTGGACGTGGATGGCGCGTGCGAGGATTTCTTTGCCCGTGCCTGACTCGCCCGTGATGAGCACGGTGGAACGCGCGGGCGCAACTTGATCGAGCAGTTGGAAGATGGCCTGCATCTTCTCTGAGCGACCGATGATGCCGCGATCAACGCTGCGCCCCATCGCGCGCCTGAGGGTCTGCCGTTCCTCTTCCTTGCGCCGCCGCTTGATCCCGGCGGCGATGGTGGCGGCGACCTGCTCGTTCTTGAAGGGCTTGCGGATGCAACCGAACGCGCCGCGCTCCCAAGCGGCGACCGCCGTGTCGAACGTCGCATAAGCCGTGATCATCACGACGACGGCTTCCGAGTCCACCTTCTGAATCTCTTCGAGCGCGCGCAAGCCGCCCATGCCGGGCATCGAAACGTCTAAGAGGACGACATCGTAAGCGCGCCGCCCGTAGGCTTCCAAGCCCTCTTCGCCCGTCTTCGCCAGGTCAACGCGATAGCCTTCCGCCGAGAGCAACGTCTCCAACACGTCGCGCATGATCTCCTCGTCGTCCACGACGAGCACTGAACCCTTCTTCGCCATATGACAATTAAAGCAGTGACGGGTAACAAGTGTCAAAAGCAGTGACGAGTGACAAGTGACGGGTGACAAGTGACGGGTGACAAGTTGGAAAAGCCGTGAGTCGTAGCCCGTGAATTGAGAAAACCCTTGTCTTCTTCTATTAACGAGTTACGACTCACGGCTTTTGAATCTATTTATGAGTGACGATTCGAGGCTCGTCTGTCTTCTCTCGTCACTCGTCACTGCCTTCTTGTCTTCTCTCGTCACTTGTCACCCGTCACCGCGTTTGGCACTTGTCACTTCTTCCGTCTTCTTCCCTTGTAGGTCATCAGGACGCGGCGGCCTCGGAGGCGTGGCGGGGTGGCGGCGGCGGTGTCGGTGCGTCGTTCGGCGGTGACGAGGAGGCGAAACTTGCCGGAGCCGACGCCTGCGGTGCGGGCGTAGGTTTGCGTGCGGTTTAGGTTGCGCGTGGGGAGGCTGCCCATGAAGACCGTGTTCATGTCTTCGGGAATCAAAGCCCACATCGCGTAGCGGCGGCCACGGCCAAAGCGCGACGGGTGCGGCACGCGTCGGAAGCGCACGCGGACGTAGGCCGTGCCGTCTTGCAGTGCGACGCGCGCCGTGCCGCGCGCACCACGCGCACCACGGTCGCCGACGAGTGTGAGCGTGCGCCCGCCCGCGTCGCGCCTGATCGCTTCGTCAATCTCCGTGAAAAACTCGCTGCCCGCGTCGCCTGCGCGCACGCGGCCTCTCGTTCTCAAGGCGGTCGTCGTCGGCGCGGCGGTTATGGTGGCGCGCGGAGTCGCATCCGTCGAGTTGGTTGTTCTTCCTGCCGCGCCCGTTCGCGGTGTAGCCACCGGAGGGGGCGCGGTTCGCGTCGTCGCGCGTCGTTCGCGGAGTGGGGCTTCGCGCGTCTCATCTTTGAGGGGAAAGAGCGCGGCGACTTCGTTGGCGCGCGTGGAGAAGACGGGCGCGCCCGTGGGGCGTTCGGCGCGTGCGTCCGCTTCCGCCGTCACGATCAAACTGTAGCGCGCAAACTCGGACGGGTGCTGGAAGACGAGCGAGCCTGTGCCGCGCGAGCCGCGTCGCAACTCGCCGAGACGCAGGATGCGCCCGCCGCTCGCCCACGCGACAAAGGTGCGCGCGTTCGGCGCGAGCGTTTGCGGCAGAGGCAGGTTCATCGCCGTCAGGCGCACGCGCCCGCCGCCCGCCGTTGGTTCAACTTCCAGACGCCCGCTCGCGTGCGGCGCAAACGAACGCAGCCGCACGATGACCGTCCTCCCGTCGGCTGACATCTCGAACACGCCGACGCCGAACGCGCCGCCTTCGGCACGAGCAGCGGTTGTAAAGTTCGACAGGATGATGACCGACAAAGACGCGACGGCGCAGGCCGACGCCAGAGAGCGCACGCCTATCCTACACGCCCGCCTCGCGAGACTTCTCTTGTGTGCCATGAAGCAAAAGACCTTGCGGCTCAAGTTGTGGGATCGAACGGCTGCGAGATTATCACCAAGAGAAAAAAGGGGAAAGGGAAAAGGGTAAGGGGAAAGGGAAAAGGCAATTTGATTTAGCCCCGGCAGGGGCGGCAGAAAGTAGCCCCGTGCTTGAGCGCGGGGAGAAAGCGCACCGATAAAGTTATCAAGCCCCTGCCGGGGCGAAAGAAGTTCAACCTTGAATCTCTTTCGCCCCGGCAGGGGCTTCAATCCTTTACCCTTTACCCCTTACCTTTTCCCCTCATCTTCAATCGCTCGCCGCTTGCAGGTGCGCGCGGCCCTGCGTGGTGGGGAGCGTGATGCGGAAGGTGGTGCCGCGACCGGGCGCGCTCTGCACGTTGATGTGGCCGGAGTGCTCCTGCACGATGCCGTAGGAGACGGCGAGGCCGAGGCCGGTGCCGCGCCCGATGCCTTTCGTCGTGAAGAAAGGATCGTAGATGCGCGCGACGTTTTCGGGCGCGATGCCGATGCCTGTGTCGGCGACGAGGACGGAGATTGATTCGCCGTCGTCCGTCGTGGTCGAGAGCGTGATGCGACCACCATCGGGAATGGCGTCGCGCGCGTTCAGGATCAAGTTGGTGAAGACCTGTTGGAGTTTGCCGCCGTTGCCGTAAGCCGGGGGAAGTAAGGCGTCGTAATCGCGCACGATCTCGATTTGGTTCTGGCGCAGTTGCGGCTCCAGAAGTTGCAGCGTGTCGTCGAGCACGCGGTTCACGTCAACTTCGTCAAACTCGGTGGCGGAGCCGGTGCGCGAGAAGTTGAGCAGGTTGTTGACGATGCCCGTGGCGCGTTCGGTCTGGCGATGAATTTTTTCGAGCAGTTTGTGTTTCGGGTCGCTCGTCGCGAGCATGCCGAGGAGCATCTGCGTGTAACTTGAGACGCCCGTGAGCGGCGTGTTGATCTCGTGCGCGACGCCCGCCGCCAAGAGGCCGATGCTCGAAAGTTTCTCGCGCTGCTGCAACTGCTCTTCGAGACGCACGCGCGCCGTCACGTCTTCGAGGACGACGAGCGCGCCCGTGTGCGCGGCGATCTCGGTGCGACGCAAGGGGGCGAAGGCGATGTTGAGAATGAGCGATGCGCCCGTGCGCGTCGCCGTGTGGAGTTTGTAGATGTGGCGGAGGGAGGTTAGTTCCCAGCCGTTTTCGCCGAGCGCCTGTTGGAGCGTCTCCGCGAAATCCTCCGCAAACAAATCTTCGACGCGCGCGCCGATTGCTTCGTCGCGCCTCACGCCGAGCAACTCTTCGAGCGCGGAGTTGCAGCCGGTGATGTGCCCTGTGGAATCCACCGCGAGCAAGCCGACGTTGATGGATTCGACGATTGACTCGTTGAACTCTTTGAGCAGTTCGAGTTCGGCGGCGCGCTCGGTCTGTTCCTGATAGAGCAGGCTGTTCTCAATCGCGACCGCGACGTAGCCGGAGATGGTGCGGAGGATTTCCAAATCTTCCGAAGAGAGGAGCGCGCCGCCCGTCGAACGCCCGAGTCCGATCACGGCGATCATGCGCCCGCGCACGACGCAAGGCACGTAGTAGTGGAGCGCGCGGCGCACGAAGCCGCTCGTTTCCGGTTGGAGGTCAATGTCGTCGGCGCGCACGATCCCCGCGTCCGCCGAGCGCACGCGGATCATCTCGCGGAAATCCTGCGGCACGATCACTTCCGAAGACAGCCCGGCGGCGCGCGCCACGCGATAGCCGGAAGCCGCCCGCGCATCCTCGATGAAGATCGCGACGCGCGCTACGCCCAACACTTGTTGCAGGCGACTGACGAGCGCGTCGAGCAGCGGTTCGAGCGTGGTCGTCGCGGAGAGCGTGCGCCCGAAGTCGAGGAGACCATTCCGCAAGTCGTAGCGTTCGCCATAGAAGAGGCGGTCGGTGCGCTCTTGCAGGAAGTTTTTGATCGGCGCGGCCATCATCACGATCACGGTCATGGCGAGCACGGCGATGATCACGCGCAGGGTGATCACGCCGGGCGTCACCACCTGACCGCCGAACGCGTAGAGACCCGCGACGTAGACGACGACGCCGATCATCAAAGCGATGGCGAGCGTCGTCAGAGCATAGACGGCGGCGCGGCGCACCACCACGTCAACGTCCATCAGGCGATAACGCACGACGGAGTTGCCGAAGGTGAGCGGGATCAGAACGAGCGGCAAGACCGCCGCGTCAATCAGCCAACGCTCTGTGCCCAGGTCGGTCGTCGCCGCCGCATCGCCGAAAAGATAACCGACGGCGTAGAGCAGGCTGAAAGGCGTGACTGCCAGAATCGAACCCCACACGACCCACTTCAACTGCTGGCGCACGACGGCGACTTTGCTCTTCCAGAAACGGCGCACGAGGACGCCTGCGCCCCCGACGAGCGCGCCCCAGAAGTGCGCGAACTCTACCTTGTAGAGCGTGCCGAGGAAGCCTTCCGCAAACGTCGGCGTATGGACGGTGAGACCGAACTTGCTGAACAGAAACTCGATCTCGCCCGGATAGTAAACAAAGACGTTGGCGAGAATGAGAACGATGGCTGGAAGATAGAGCAGCGCGGAGAGACGGTGCATGCGCTCAAGGAGTTGGCGGCGCACCGGGTAGATCGCGCAAAAGTGTAGGAAGAGCGGCGCGAAGAGAATGTAGGCCGCGCTGTCTAAGAAGGCGATGGTCTTGTCGAGGTCTTCGTAGAAGCCGACGGGGCGGTAGAAATGTAGGACGAAAGCGGCGAGGCAGAGCGTCGTGAAATGAAGGACGAAGGGCGCGCGCCCGCCTTGCTTGAAGAGGACGAAGAGGCCGACGAGCAGATAGACGACGCCGATGAAGTTGAGATAGTAGTCGCGCGTCGTGCGATTCGGGATGGGTTGGAGGTCGTCCAGATAGACGAAGTAGCCGGTCGCATGGTCTTCCGAGATCGGGCGTTCGATGCCGTAGCGCAAGCGTTGACCGGAGAGTGCGGCCTGCTCCAGATAAATCTGCACTTCGGAGGCGGCGACGATTGGATCGTTGTGAACTTCGTCGAGGCTGATGGAGATGAGGCGGTCGCCGGGGAGGATGCCGAGAATGCCGGCGCGGCTGGCCGGAGAGTTTGGCGCGACGGCGAGCGCGACGATCCCGCGTTCGGTTTGCTCCCAAGCGACGCCGTCGGTGGGCGGGGGCAGGCGCGTCAGGCGTTGGGCGAAATTCAGTGCTCCGGCAGCCACG
>DASYMM010000224.1:0-2416 GCA_036009085.1 Pyrinomonadaceae bacterium
TCTCATCGCCATCTGCATTTTCGCGTCCGTGGGCGCGGCGGAAGCCCTCGCGCAATCAGGCCGCGCCAAACGCGCCGAACCGCCGAAGGACGAGCGCGCAGGGAAGTCTGAGACGAAGGACGAAGCAAAAGGCGAGGCGAAAGACGAAGCGAAAGACAGTCCGCAGGACGGGGCGCAAACGAACGACGACAAGCCGCTGTCTGGCAAAGAAGTCACGCAGCGTGCCGTCGTCAAGTCGAAGCCTCTGCCGGGCTACCCGCGTGAGGCGCGTGCTTACGGGGTGCGAGGCGCGGTCAAATTACGCCTCATCCTCGGTGCGGATGGCAGAATCCGCGACGAGGTAGAAGTGCTCGAAGGTTTGCCTCACGGCGTGACGGAGGAAGCGATCAGAGTCGCTCGCCTGATCAAGTTTGAACCCGCGCAGAAAGACGGTCGCCCCGTCTCGCAGTACGTCACGGTTGTTTATCATTTCAATTTATACTGAGGTCTTAATTTGTCCGCTAGCTTCACACTGCCGCACATCCCCATCGAACAGTTCACGCTAGAGAACGGCCTGCGCGTCGTCTTGAGCGAAGACCGCACCGTTCCGGTCGTCTCCGTCTGCGTCTATTACGATGTCGGCTCGCGCAACGAACGCACAGGGCGCACGGGCTTCGCGCATCTCTTCGAGCACATGATGTTTCAAGGCTCGGAGAACGTGCCGAAGGCCGCGCACTTCCAGTACATCTTCAACTCCGGCGGCACGATGAACGGCACGACCTCTTCGGAGCGCACCAACTACTTCGAGACGCTGCCCGCCAATCAACTCCCGCTCGCGCTCTGGTTGGAGAGCGACCGCATGCGCTCTCTGAAAGTCACGCAGGAGAATCTCGACAATCAACGCAACGCCGTGCAGGAGGAGAAGCGGCTCAACTACGACAACCGCCCTTACTCCAACGCCTTCCTGCGCCTCAACGAACTCGTCTATCAGAACCCCGCGAACGCCCACTCGACCATCGGCTCGATGCAGGATTTGGACGACGCGACCATCGAAGACATACGCGAGTTTTTTCGCATCTATTACGCGCCGAACAACGCCGTCTTAGTCATCTCCGGCGACTTCGACCGCGACGAAGCACGCGCGCTCGTCGAGAAATATTTCGCGACCATTCCGCGCCAGTCCGCGCCGCCTCCGGTTGACGTAAGCGAACCTTTGGAAGTGGCCGCGCCCTTCGAGACCTATCTCGATCCGTTCGCGCAGCTTCCCGCCCTGATGCTCGGCTGGAAAGCCCCCGCGCGCCGCACCCCGGACGCCTACGCCCTGACGCTCGCCAGCGAACTTCTATTTGAAGGCGAAAGCTCGCGGCTTTATCAGCGACTCGTGAAGGGCGATCAATCGGTCGTCGCCGTGCAGGGCGGCGTCGGCGAACGTCGTGGCCCTTCGTCGCTCTACCTGTTCGCCATCCCGAAACCCGGTCGCACCACAGAAGAGATTCGCCGCATGATCAACGAAGAGATCGCGCGCCTCGCCGCCGACGGGGCGAGCGCGGAAGAGATGGAGAAGCTGCGCAACACGCTCCTGAACGACTCCGTGCGCGGACGCCAGACCACCATGTACCGCGCGCAGCGGCTCGCCGAATACACGCTCTACGACGGCGACCCGCACCTCGTCAACACGGAGATCGAACAATACCTGAGCGTCACGTCCGAACAGATCAAAGACGTGGTGGCGCGCTACCTGCACACGGACAATCACGCGCTCATCGAAGTGACGCCTGCGCCCGAAGGCACCGCGCAGGCCGAACCGGCGGCGGACACGCCCCCCACAACCGAAACAGAAGAACCCGGCGCACCCCCTCCCCAAGTGCCGCCGCCCCCTCCCAAGCAACCCGCGCCCCCTACCGAAACGCCAATTGCAGAAGCGACGAGTGACGAGTGACTTTTTAAAGTTTCAAGTTTCAGGTTTCAGGTTTCAAGTTAAAGACCTGAAACCCTCAGACCTGAAACTTGAAACCTGAAACTTGAAACCCGTCTTTATCTCGTCACTGTTCCCGGCACCGTCTTCTTATGAGCCTAATTGAAACCGAACTCGAATCTTTTCGCCGCGAGCCGCCCGCCCCGCTCGCGCCGCGCCCTCTGAATTTGCCCGTGCCCGAAGAGACCACGCTCGCCAACGGCCTGCGCGTCATCTTTCTGGAGAACGCGCGTCTGCCGCTCGTCACCTATCGCCTCGCCTTCCGCACGGGCGACGTGCACGACCCGCCCGGCGTGCCCGGCCTGACCGACGTGTTGACCGGCATGCTCAACGAAGGGACGACCACGCGCACGAGTCGCCAGATCGCAGACGCGGTGGCGCGCATCGGCGCGACGCTCGGCGCGGGCGCGAGTTCCGATCACACCACGGTCGCCGCCACCGCGCTCGCGCAGTTCGGCGGCG
>DASYMM010000225.1:0-4111 GCA_036009085.1 Pyrinomonadaceae bacterium
ACTGTGATGTTGTCTTCGCCGCCGCGCTCGTTGGCCTCTTCGACGAGCATACTGCAAGCTGCGCCCAAGTCGTCTTTGGAGTCTTGAATGATGCGACGTATATCTTCCGCGCGCAGTTTGCCGGATAGTCCGTCGCTGCAAAGCAGAAGAATGTCGCCGCGCCGGATGCGGAGTCTGCCTGTGACGGGTGTCAATTCGCTTTGCGCGCCGAGCGCCTGAAGGATGACGTTGCGAAACATGTGCGTCTCGGCGTCCTCTTCCGTGATCTGCCCGACATCCACGAGTTGCTGCACGAGCGATTGATCTTTGGTGGCGAGTTTGATCTCGTCGCCGCGTATGACGTAGGCGCGGCTGTCGCCGACCTGCACGAAGTCCATCGTCTGCCCGGCGATGGCGGCGGCGGTGAGCGTTGCGCCCATGCCGCTGCAACGCGGGTCTTCGAGGCTCTTGCGATGGATGGCGTAGTTGGCGTAGCCGGTGGCATTGCGCAGGCAGTCAACGAGCGACACCTTCGCGCCCTGCCCGTCCGTCTTGTGCTCCGTGTCCTCTTCGGTGAGCATCTCGCGCACGCTCTCGACGGCCATCCGGCTCGCCACATCGCCCGCGAGCGCGCCGCCCATGCCGTCCGAGACGATAAGCACCAGCCCTTCGCTCCCCACTTCAAAGCGGCGAAACTTTTCGGGCGGGTCTTTGGCAGCGTCCGAGCCGCTCCAACTCCCGCCCGTGGCGAGATCGAGCACGAGGAAGTTGTCCTCATTGCCCTGCCGGATGCGGCCGACGTCAGTTTGTGCGTATAACTCTACGAACATAAGAAAAGTGACGAGTGACAAGCGACGGGTGACGAGTTTGAAGAGCGACGGATTTTAACTTGTCACTCGTCACTTGTCACTCGTCACTGAATTTTGAATTTTACCGAGTGCTTGATCGAGATCGGCGATGATGTCGTCTACGTCTTCGAGGCCGACGCTGATGCGCACCAGCCCTTCGGTGATGCCGAGGCGGGCGCGCGTTTCGGGGAGCACGGAGGCGTGCGTCATGGTCGCCGGGTGCGAGATGAGCGTCTCCACCGCGCCGAGGCTTTCGGCGAGCGTGCAGAGGCGCACGCCTTCGAGCACCGTGCGCGCGTTCTCTAAAGAGCCGACATCGAAGGAAACCATGCCGCCGAAACCGCGTTGCTGTCGCTTCGCCAGATCGTGCTGTCGGTGCGAGACCGAGCCTGGATAGTAGA
Organism: Pyrinomonadaceae bacterium; assembly: GCA_036009085.1. Classification (GTDB taxonomy): domain Bacteria; phylum Acidobacteriota; class Blastocatellia; order Pyrinomonadales; family Pyrinomonadaceae; genus JAIVJZ01. The sequence goes on from DASYMM010000225.1 coordinate 1,229, forward strand.
GCTTCTCGACCTTCGGGTGCTCTTCGAGGAAGGCGGCGACGGCGCGCCCGTTGCGGTCGTGCTGTTCCATTCGGAGCGCGAGCGTCTTCGTGCCGCGCATGATGAGCCAAGAGTCGAAGGGCGAGAGGATCGCGCCCACGCTGTTTTGAATAAACTTGATCCACTCGGCATCCTGCTCGTCGTTCAAGACGACGACGCCGCCGACGCTGTCCGAATGACCGTTCAGGTATTTCGTGGTCGAGTGCAGGACGATGTCCACGCCGAACTCAAGCGGGCGTTGCAGGTAGGGCGAGAGAAAAGTGTTGTCGCACACGACGCGTGCGCCGCGCGCGTGCGCGATGTCCGCGACCGCTTGCAAGTCCGTCACCATCATCACGGGATTGGTCGGCGTCTCGACGAAGACCATGCGTGTGTTGTCCTGCAACGCGGCTTCGACGTTCGAGGCGTCAGACGTGTCAACGTAGGTGAACTCGACGCCGTAATTTGCGAGCACGCGCGAGAAGAGGCGATAGGTTCCGCCGTAAGTGTTGTCGGAGACGATGACGTGATCGCCGGCTTTGACGAGGCGGAGCGTCGCGTCAATGGCGGCCATGCCGGAGGCGAAAGCGTAGCCGAAGCGCGCGCCTTCGAGCGCGGCGATGTTCTGTTCGAGCGCGAGGCGCGTCGGGTTCTGCGTGCGCGCGTACTCGAAGCCCTTGTGCTTGCCGAGTCCTTCCTGCGCGTAAGTTGAAGTTTGATAAATCGGCACGGAGACCGCGCCGGTGGTCGCGTCCGGTTCCTGCCCGGCGTGGATGGCTGTCGTTTGAAATCCCATAAGTTAGTAGATCAAGAATGGCAAATGGTGAAACATGATAAACCAAACGCTCCGGCGCAAATTCGCACGAGCCGCACTTTTCACCCGTAAATCATAGCTGAAAAACTTTGCGCATCGTAGCCCGCCCCAAGTGTGGTGTCAAACGGCTCAAAGAGACGGGGGAAAAGGGCAAAGGGTAAAGGGGAAGGGAAAGAGAAACCTGCACCGCAACTTATGCTGCGCCCGTCTCTCCTCCTTTTCCCTTTACCCTTTCACCCTTCCCCACGCTTTTCATTGACACTCGCGGGCGCGACAGGCTATCTTGCAATCCCGTGAAGCACACGGACTCCCAACCACAAGTATCCGCCATTGCCATCATCCCCGCACGCTTCCACTCGACGCGACTTCCGGGTAAACCCCTGCTCGACATCTGCGGACGACCGATGATCGTGCGCGTCTGCGAACGCGCGCTCGCCGCGCGGAACGTCTCGCGCGTGCTGGTGGCGACCGACGACGAACGCATCCGCGATGCCGTGCGCGCCGCGGGCTACGAGGCGATGTTGACGAGCGCGGCGCACGCGAGCGGGAGCGACCGGCTGGCCGAAGCCGCCGCCGCGCTCGATGAAAGTTGCGACCTCGTCGTCAACGTGCAGGGCGACGAGCCGCAGATTTCGCCGCGCACCATCGAACGCGCCGTCGCCGCCTTGCAGGAGGACGCGGACGCCGCCTGCGCGACGACCTGCGAGGCTATCGGAGACGCGCGCGACGTGCTCAGCCCGGACGTGGTCAAAGTCGTGTCGGACGAGCGCGGTTATGCCGTCTATTTTTCGCGTTCGCCGATTCCATACCCGCGCGAGGCCGCACGCGAGTTCGGTTCGCTCGCCGCCGCGCTCGAAGTCGAACCGGCGTTGCTCGCGGGCTTTCGCAAGCACACGGGGCTTTATGTTTACCGCCGCGCCTTTTTGTTAGAATACGCAGGCTGGCCGCCGTCCCCACTCGAACGCGCCGAATCGCTCGAACAACTGCGTATGCTCGAACACGGCGCAAGGATTCGCGTGGTTGAAACCCCCGACGCCTCAATTGGTGTGGACACGCCCGCCGACCTCGAACGCGTCCGCGCGATGTTCGCCGCCGAGAAAGGTAAATGAGACGTGACGAATGATGAGATAGATCGTGCTCTTGAGTTTTTAGTGAAAAGTCAGGCGGACTTCCATGCAAGACAGTCCGCCTTCGAGCAACGGCAAACCGCTTTCGAGGAACGGATGGCTGCTTTCGAGGTGCGGCAGGAGGAAACCAGTCAGCAGATCGCTGAGACCGGCACACAGTTGCGCGTTTACGCGGAGACGCAAAACCAGTTTATTAAGATCGTCACGGAAAGCATGACGAAGCTGGCGGACGCGCAAACGCACACTAATAAAAAGATCGCCGAGTTAAGTCAGAAAATTGCAGAGGTCAATGCCCGCTGCAATGAGCAGATTGCGGAATCGAATGCCCGCTTAGATGAAAAGATCGCGGAGACGAACGCGCGGCTGGATCGTCTGGCGGCGATGGTCGAACGCAACATCACGGGCGGCAACGGCGCGTCCTGATCTGTTTTCGTCTGACGTAACAGTGTCGTTCGTGCTCATTCACCGCTATACCTTATGAGCGACTGGATCGGGTTGGCAGTTATTCTCTTGATCGTTTTAGGCGGCCTGCTCGGGGTGGCCTATCTCGGCAGGCCGCCGGAAAAGATTTCGCAGGAAGAGTTTGACCGTCGCGTCAAGGAAGGCGCGTCAACGAAGGCCGCGATGTTCGCTTTGCAGCAGTGGTTGAACCCGAAGGGCGCGAAGGCCATCGAGGTGCAGCAGGATTTACGACACGGTTACTACAACAAGAAGAAGATTCCGGGCGACGGCGACGATACGGAAGCCGACGCGAAAAAATCGAGTTCGTCCGAAAAATCGAGTTCATCCGAAAATTGAGTTCATCCGACATCAAGGAGAGAGATGCCTAAATATATTTTCGTCACGGGCGGCGTGGTTTCGAGTCTGGGCAAGGGGCTGGCGGCTTCGTCCATCGGGTGCCTGCTCGAAGCGCGCGGCCTGAGC
>DASYMM010000226.1:0-10634 GCA_036009085.1 Pyrinomonadaceae bacterium
GAAATATTGTTTGAAGTTCTTTCGTTACGCCTGTGAGTCTGTTTTATACTCAACCCGTCTGACTCGGGTTAAATCTCCTTGCCTTTGAATTGATGTCGTATCGGTCTGGAAGTGATGAATGATGGCGAAAGCGGCCAAAAAATTTAAGCGGGACAGTGGGCGCGACGGCAAGGCGTTCAAGAAGAAGAAGCTGGCGGGCGTGCCGCGTTCGCTCGTGCCCGCAGAGTTGTTGTTCAACCGCGAGTTGAGCTGGTTGGAATTCAACCGCCGCGTGCTCGAAGAAGCGTTGGACGAAACGCACCCGCTCCTCGAACGTCTCAAGTTCCTCTCGATCTTCTCTTCAAACCTTGACGAGTTCTTTATGATCCGCGTCTCCGGCCTCAAAGAAGAGTTGGAGGAAGAGATCGTCGAACTGTCGCCGGACGGCATGACGCCCGCCGATCAGTTGCGCGAGATCAGCGCGCGTGTGCGACCGCTCATCGAATTGCAGATGCGCTGTTTGAAGAAAGACATCCTGCCGCAACTCGCCGCGCACGGCATCGTGATCACGTCCTACAAGGATTTGGGCAAACGCGAGCGCGCGGCGGCTGACGCTTATTTCCACGAAAGCGTCTTTCCCATCCTCACGCCGCAGGCTGTTGACCCCGGCCACCCGTTCCCGTACATCTCGAATTTGAGTCTCAACCTCGGCTTGATGGTCGAGCCGGAGGACGATCAAGACCAGACGGACGCGCCGCGCCATCACGGGAAACGTTTCGCGCGCATCAAGCTGCCGCCCATCGTGCCGCGCCTCGTGCCGGTTGACGAGACGGGCAAGAAGTTTACGCTCCTCGGAAGTCTCATCGCGGCAAACGCGGGCGCGCTCTTCCCCGAAATGAAACACGGCAAGTCGCATTTGTTTCGCGTGACGCGCGACGCCGACATCGAAATTCGTGAGGATGAAGCCGGAGACCTCCTGCGCTCGATGCAGCAGCAGTTGCGTCGTCGCCGTTTCGGTTCGGCGGTGCGGCTCGAAGTCTCCGCCAGCATGCCCGCCAAGATGGTCGCGTACCTGACGAACTCTCTCGACCTGACGCCCGAAGATGTGTACGTGGTGGACGGGATTTTGAACATTCCCGATCTGATGCAGCTTCAAGGGCTGGACATGCCCGCTTTGAAAGACAGGCTGCTACAGGTCTCAGTGCCCGCGCCGCTCCTGCAAGGCGGCTCTGTGTTCGGCGTCGTCAAGCGTCAGGACGTGCTGCTCCATCACCCTTACACTTCTTACGCGACGGTTACGGATTTCATCGCCACGGCGGCGAGCGATCCCGCCGTGCTCGCTATCAAGATGTGCCTCTATCGCACGGGCAAAGACTCGCCCGTCGTGCAGTCCTTGATGGAGGCGAGCGCGCAGGGCAAGCAGGTGACTGCGCTCGTGGAACTCAAGGCGCGCTTTGACGAGGAGAACAACATCGAGTGGGCGCGCAGACTTGAGCAGGAGGGCGTCCACGTCATCTACGGACTCGTGGGTTTGAAGACGCACAGCAAACTCGCTCTCGTCGTGCGCCGCGAAGGCACGAAGCTCAGGCGTTATGTCCATCTCGCCACCGGCAACTACAACCCCGCGACCGCGCGCGCCTACACGGACATCGGACTCTTCACCTCCGACCCGGAGATCGGCGAAGACGCCGCCAACCTCTTCAACTACCTGACCGGCTACTCGCGCTATTCCAAATATCAATGCCTGCTCGTCGCGCCGATCAACTTGCGTGGACGCCTGCTCGCGCTCATCGAGCGGGAGACGGAGCACGCGCGCGCCGGTCGCACTTCCGGTATCATCGCCAAAGTCAACAGCCTGACCGACGTGCAGATCATACGCGCGCTCTACGCGGCGGCGCAGGCGGGCGTGCGCGTGGATTTGATCGTGCGCGGCGTCTGCATGTTGCGTCCCGGCGTGCCGGGCGTTTCGGAAAACATCCGCGTCAAGAGCATCGTCGGTCGTTTCCTTGAACACAGCCGGGTGCTCTACTTCGCTAACGACGGCAAGGACGAAGTCTATTTCGGCAGCGCGGACTTGATGCACCGCAATCTTGATCGACGCGTCGAGGTGCTGGCTCCGGTCAAAGACGAGCGGCTCAGGAAATATCTGCGCGCGACATACCTCGAAGCCTACCTGCGCGACGACGTGAAGGCGCGCGTGCTGCAAGCGGACGGTTCATACGTGCGTGCGACGCCGGAGGGCAAGGGATTCAACAGCCAGAACGAAGCGTTGTGGACGGCTGAGAGCCTGCCGCAGTTAAAGGGGGTCTGACGAAATGGCGGCGCGGCGCACGATTGTTGTCGGCGACATACACGGCTGCTTCGACGAGTTGACGGAGCTACTGGAAAAAGCCGCGCTCGATGATGCGGACAGAGTTGTCTCCGTCGGCGACCTCGTCACGAAGGGCGAGAAGAGCCGCGAAGTGCTCGACCTCTTCATGTCTGACGCGCGCTTCTCAGCCGTTCTCGGCAATCACGATCTGGCGTTGTTGCGCTACTGGCGCGGCGAGTCGAACACGCTGAAAGCGGCGCAGCGAAAGACCGCCGCCGAACTCGAAGACGACCGGGAACGCTACTTCAACTATCTCGCTTCCCTACCCCTGTTGATAGACCTCGGCACGCACCTCGTCGTGCACGCGGGCGTGCGACCGGGCGTGCCTTTCGATGTGCAGTCGCCGGACGACCTGACCGCGCTGCGCACGCTCGGCGCGGATCGCACGAGCCGCGACGGTACGCCGTGGTATGAAGTTTACAGGGGCGAGAAAATTGTCCTCTTCGGCCACTGGCCTGCGAGCGCGCCCCGCCGCGCGCCGTGCGCCATCGGACTCGACACGGGCTGCGTCTATGGCTACGACCTCACCGCTTACGTCATCGAAACGGGCGAGTTCGTCAGCGTCAAAGCGCGCCGCGCTTATTCAGCCCCTAAGTAATGTCGCGGGTTAGAACTATCAAGTAAAATTCACCGCAGAGGCGCAGAGATGAACGCGGAGTAAACGCAGAGAGTTGAATAGTCTTTTCTGCGCCCCCTCTGCGACTTGGCTCTACGCCTCTGCGGTAAAGGTTTTGAGTCACAGTGAATTACAAACCTCTATAATTCCTTCGGCCTCACCAGCCATTCGAGGCGGCCTGTGCCTTCCCGCACCTTGCTCCACTTCTCCACATCCAGATTGATTCGCGCGAGCGCAGCCGTCGGCATGCTTTGACGTTCGCCCGTCAGCGTCGCGAGCAAATCTTCCATGCCGGGGTTATGCCCGACGAGCATGGCGACGCCGAACGGCTCGTCAATTTGCGTCACCACTTCCAGAAGACGCGTCGCATCCGCTTCGTAGATGCGCTCGTCGAAACGCAGTTCGGCGTTGAGTTTTGCAGATTGTATGACGAGCGCGGCGGTCTGGCGTGCGCGTTCGGCGGGCGACGAGAGGATCAGTTCAGGCCGGATTTTCTGCTGCAACATGAATTGCCCGACGAGCGGGGCGGCCTCCCGTCCTCGCCCGTTCAGCGGGCGTTCAAAGTCCGCTTGGCCGGGGTCTTTCCAACTCGACTTGGCGTGGCGCAGGAGATGAATCGTTTTCATATTTAATCGTGCCTCCAAACATCGAAGTCATTATAAGAGCGAGTTTCAAAACTACAAGACATCGCTCGATTGATGATATTCTCAATCTTCATAAACATGAGCAAAGAGAAGAGATGAAACTGGCGGCCATAGACATCGGCTCCAACTCGATCAAGCTGGCGGTTGTGGACGCGGCGGCGAGCGATTCGTTCGCCGTGCTGGCGCGCGAGAAAGAGTCTGTGCGCCTCGGCCACGAGACGCTGACCGAGGGGTTTCTTTCCGCGTCGGCCACCCTGCGCGCCGCCGACTGCGTTAAGCGATTTCGCTCGATTGCGGAAGCGCGCGGAGCCGAGCGCGTGCTGGCAATCGCCACGGCCAGCGTGCGCGAGGCGTCGAACGCGGGCGAGTTCATACGCGAGTTGGAGCGCATCACGGGCGTCCGCGTGGCGGTGCTGTCGGGCGTGGAGGAGGCGCGGCTCATCGGGCTGGCGGCGTCGAGCGGGTGCGGCGTGGTGGATGCGCCGCTCGTCAATCTAGACATCGGCGGCGGCTCGACGGAAATCTCGCTCATGCGCGGCGGCATCCCGCTCGCGCTCTACTCGGTCAAACTCGGCGCAGTTGGGTTGACCGAACGGTTTCTCGCAACCGACCCGCCGAAGGGGAAAGAGTTGCGCGCTCTGCGCGAGCAGGTGCGCGCCGCGCTCGAACGCCCCGCGCGCGAACTGCGCGGCGCGAGTTGGCAGCGCGCGACCGGAACGTCCGGCACGATCATCGCCATAGGCTTTGCGTTGCGCGCGCGCGACGCAAAGCATAAGCCGGAGCAAGGCGCGCAGCCCGCGGGCGCGGAGATCGTGCTCAGCCGCTTGAGTCGTTTCAACGAGCGCATGTCCGGGTTGACGCAAACGGAGCGGCGTGCTGTTTCGGGCATCAGCGCGCAGCGCGCGGAGATCATCGTGGCGGGCGGGCAGATACTCGAAGGCGCGATGCGCGCGCTCGGCATCAATCACATGCGAACGTGCGATTGGGCTTTGCGCGAAGGTGTCATCCTCGACGCCTTACGCGAACTCGAAGCCGAGTCGCAGCCGCCCGTGCCGCACGACGCCGACCCGCGCCTGCGCGGCGTGCACGCCGTCGGGCGACGCTTCGGCTACGAGGAAGCGCACGCGCGGCAGGTGGCGCGCTTCGCCGAAACGATCTTCGACGAGGTGGCCGACGCGGCTTCGCTGACCCGGCACCAACGCACGCTCCTCTCCGCCGCCGCGCTCTTGCATGACGTGGGCTACCATATCGCGCACGAGTCGCACCACAAGCACACGCTCTATCTCATCAAGCATTCGGAACTGACGGGCTTCTCCGAGGCCGAGCGCGAAGTGATCGCCAACGTCGCGCGCTATCATCGCGGCTCTCTGCCGAAAGAGAAGCACGACGAATACGCGACGCTCAACGGAACCGACAGGGAAACCGTCCGACGCCTCGCGGCCATCGTGCGCGTGGCCGACGCGCTCGACCGCAGCCACGACAGCCGCGTGCGCGACCTGCTTTGCGAGCGCGCGGGTCGAACGCTCAGTCTGAAATTGATCAGCGAGGCCGATTGCGTCCGCGAAGCGGCGGCTGTCGAAGCTAAAAGCGATCTGTTCGCGGAAGTCTTCGATTGCGAAGTTGAGATTAGCAACCACACGAATTGATTCGGGAGACGGGACATAGATCATGGCGAAGGCAAAAGTGATAGAAAATCTCGACTGCGAGGCGGAAGCACTGAGCGGCATCCGGCTCGTCCTGTACACGCGCTTCGGCGAGATGTACGACCTGCGAGGCGCGGCTCTCGATTTTACGGACATCGAAGGCGTGCACGACATGCGCGTCGCTTCGCGTCGCTTACGCAGCGCGATCAAGGATTTCCGCGTCTACTTCGGCGGCAAAAAGAGCGTGCCGAAGCGTGGACTGAAAGAAGTGGCCGACGCGCTCGGCGACGTGCGCGATCAGGATGTGGCAATCGTCGCGCTCGAAAAGATGCGCGCGGAGGCCGAAGCCGACGCGGAGGTCGCGGGAGGCGTGGCCGCAGGGATCGGGCATCTGGCCGACGAGCGACGCGCGCTGCGACAGGCGGTGCGCGTGAAGCTGGCGTTTAAGCTCGCCGAGAGGCCGCTCGCGGATTTGAGAAGCAAATTTTTGTCGCGTTTGGTAAAGCCGGAAGATGATACTTCGGCGGCGGGCGGGGCGGGCAGCAAGCGTCGGCGTGAGTCAAAGCGAGGCGTGAGTTTCCGTGAAGCGGGGCGTGAGGTTATCGGGGCGCGAGTTGTCGAATTGAAAAAGTTGAGCAACTGCCTGCACCACCCGTCGCAGAACGATCCGCTCCACCGCATGCGCATCGCGGCCAAGCGTCTGCGCTACGCGATGGAACTCTTTGCGCCGTGCTGGGGCGGGACGCTCACGACGCTCGCGCAGGAAGTCTCCGAGTTGCAAAGCTCGCTCGGCGAGTTGCACGACTGCGACGTGTGGATAGACGATCTCGGCGCGCGGCTCGACCGAAAGGGTTCAGGCTACGCGGATGGATGGGCGGGCGCGCCGGGCACGCGCGAGCAGACGAGGCGCGCAGCCGTCTGGCTCCTCAGCCACTTCACGAAGGAGCGCAGCAAGCACTTCCGCGAAGCCCTCGCCCGTTGGGAAGAGTGGGAGACGACGGGCTTCTTCGCGCAGTTGGATTCAATCCTCAACGAAGCCGGGGAGACTACTTCGGTCTCGGTCGCGGCGGTTGATCAAGAGGCGTCGAGCACACATGCGGCGGGTTGATAAACCACGGCTGTCAGCCGGATGCGCGACGCTCAGGTTGAGTCGCAAAGTTATTATCCTGCTTCTTTGCGGCTTGTCGCTATCGCTCGGCGGCGCGTGCAGTAAGAAGGCTTCTTCGCGGGATGAACGCAAGGCGTCAAAACCTGCGAAGAGCGCGCCTGCCACGGAGCGTCCGCCCGTCGCCGGTTCCGCGAATTACGATCCGCCCGTTCGTCTCGCCAACCTTGAAGACCGGCGCATTGACGAAAGCAGCGGCATCGTCGCATCGCGCGCGAACCCCGGCCTCTATTGGACGCACAATGATTCGGGCGACGACGCGCTGATTTACGCGTTCGACCGCGACGGTAAATCGCAGGGCGTCTGGCGTGTGACGGGCGCGAGCGCGCTCGATTGGGAAGACATCGCGGCAGGCCCCGGCGCGGTTCGTGGAACGTCTTATCTTTATATCGGCGACACCGGCGACAACAAGCGAGACGGCAAAGTTGTCACCGTCTATCGAGTCGCCGAGCCGAGCATAGAACCCGTGGCCGGGTCGAACTCCCGCGCCGGGTCATTCCAAACCGCGCCCGCAGAGGCCATCCGCCTGGAATTCCCCGACGGCAAACACGATGCGGAAGCCCTGTTAATTCACCCACAAACCGGAGACCTCTACATCATCACCAAAACCAAACGCGACGCGGCGAAAGTGTATAAGGCGACTGCCCCGTTCGACGCTTCGACAATTATCCCGCTCGCCTTCGTCAGCGACCTGCAACTCCCCGGCGTGGTTGGCGGCCTTGTCACCGGGGGTGATATTTCGCCGGACGGTCAAAGAATCGTGTTGTGCGATTATTTCGGCGCGTATGAAATTGCCTTGCCGCGTGGCGTCTCTAATTTCGATAGCATCTGGCAGCAGCCGCCCGCGCCGATTGATTTAGGCGCGAGACAGCAGGGCGAGGCCGTCTGTTACAGGCTCGACGGAAAGGCCATCCTCGCGACGAGCGAGGAGACGCCGACGCCCTTGATCGAGGTGTTGCGAAAGGAATAAGAAGCTAACAAAAGCATGGAACCACGAACACACACGAAACAACACGAAGCAGCGCAACCTGTCTTTGTCTTCTTTCGTGTTGTTTCATGTGTGTTCGTGGTTTAATTCTTTAACCGTGAAGTTTTTCGTGAGTCGCTCTTGATAGTAGCTAAAACAAATTGATGGAAGATAAGAAACAGGAACCGCCGAAGGTCGGCCAATTCAATGATGCTTCGGGTGTCGCGCTCTCGGTCGAGACGCCGCATGCCACACACCACTTGCTCAACCGGGATTTGAGTCTGCTCGAATTCTTTCGCCGCGTGCTGGATGAAGCGTTAGACCCCGCGCAACCGCTCCTTGAGCGTCTCAAATTCCTCTCGATCTTCTCGACCAACCTCGACGAGTTTTTCATGATCCGCGTCTCCGGTCTGAAAGAGATGACGGAGCACGAAGGAATCGAGGCGACGCCCGACGGCTTGATGCCAGCGGCTCAACTCGCTCTCATACGCGAGCGTCTGCTGCCGATGTTCGCGGAGCAGGCGCGCTGCCTGCGCGAGGAAATTCTCCCCGCGCTCGCGGAACAGGGCATCTCCGTCGTCGCCCACGATTCGCTGACTCCGGCAGAAGCGGCGACGCTCAAAACGTTCTTCATGGACAGCGTCTTCCCGCTGCTCTCGCCGCAGTCAATCGATCAGGCGCACCCGTTCCCGTACATCCCCGGCCTCGGCCTGAACCTCGGTCTGATGGTGGGGCCGAAACCCGAGCACGGCATCACGCGTTCGCTCGCGGGCGGCATCACGCCGCGTTTCGTGCGCCTCGCCGTGCCCGCGCTCGTGCCGCGCCTCGTGCCTGTGGCCGAAGGCGCGGCGCGCTTCGTCTATCTCGAAGAACTGATCGCAGCCAACATCGGCGAGTTGTTTCCGCGCATGCACGTGGGCGAGGCTTACGCGTTTCGCATCACGCGCGACGCGGATTTCGACGTGCGCGAGGACGAGGTGGTTGACCTCTTGCAGACGGTGGAAAGCTCTCTGCGGACGCGTCGGTTCGGCTCGCCCGTCCGTCTCGAAGTGTCTGCGAAAATGCCTGCGGAAATGACACGCTTCCTGCGCGATTCGCTCGACGGGCTTTCGGAAGAAGACGTGTACGCCACCGAAGCCCCGCTCAACGTGCCGGATTTGATGTCGCTCTATAATCTGGACCGACCCGAACTCAAAGACAGGCCGCTCCGCACGACGAACCTTGTCAAACCCTCTCGCGGCCAGTCTATCTTCGACGCCATCAGCAAACGCGACATCCTGCTCCATCACCCTTACGATTCCTACAGCACCATCACCGACTTCATCGCCGCCGCCGCGCACGATCCCGCCGTGCTCGCCATCAAGATGTGCCTCTACCGTACGGGCAAAAACTCGCCGATTCCGCAATCGCTAATCGCAGCCGTCCAGAACGGCAAAGAGGTCGTCACGATTGTCGAACTCAAGGCGCGCTTTGACGAGGAGCACAACATCGAGTGGGCGAAGCGACTTGAAGAGGCGGGCGCGCACGTCGTCTACGGGCTGATCGGGTTAAAGACGCATTCCAAGGTCGCGCTCGTTATCCGGCGCGAAAACGAGCGGCTGCGGGCTTACGTCCACGTCGCCACGGGAAATTACAACCCGACGACTGCGAAATATTACACGGATTTCAGCCTGCTGACCGCCGACCGGGAGATCGGCGCAGACGCGAGCGCGCTCTTCAACTTCCTCACAGGCTTCTCGCGCCAGAAGGAATATCGTCGCCTCCTCGTCGCGCCCGTCAACCTGCGCGGGCGGATGCTCGAACTCATCCGGCGCGAAACCGGGCACGCGCGCGCCGGACGCGCCTCCCGTATCACGGCGAAGATCAACCGGCTCGCAGACCTTGAGATCATCGAATCGCTCTACGAAGCCTCGCAGGCCGGAGTGCCGATTGATCTCATCGTGCGCGGCATCTGCACGCTGCGCCCCGGCGTGAAAAATTTGTCCGAGCGGATCACGGTCAGAAGCGTCGTCGGTCGTTTTCTCGAACACAGCCGCGTCTTCTATTTCGCCAACGGCGGCGACGAAGAACTCTACATCGGCAGCGCGGATTGGCTGCCGCGCAATCTCAACCGCCGCGTCGAAGTGGTGACGCCGATTAGCGACCCCGATTTGAAGACCTACTTGAAGAACGTTATCTTGAAGACCTACCTGCGCGACAACGTGCGCGCACGCCTGCTCCGACCCGACGGCTCCTACGAGCGCGTGCAAACCGCTCCCGGCGACGCGCCTCTCGATAGCCAGTTATATTTTGAGCCGGGTGGCGGTTCTGTTTAAGATATTTAATCCCGGAGCGTTGACGGCGAAAACCGCTTGGTGGAGATTTAAAGTAAACTTCAGTTGAAGGCCGGGACGGATGTTATAAACTCGTCGCCATCCAGTATGGCTAAGGAGAAACGTATGCCAGTCATTAAACGCAAGACCAGAAAAGCCATCGCCAAGCAGGTGAAGAAGTTGGTTAACAAACACGGGGCGGAAGTTGCGCTCGGTTTGGCGACCGACTTTGTCGGCAGCGTAGTCGAGACCGTCACGGGTAAAGCGCAGGCCAAGTCGAAGAAAAAAGATAAAAAAGGCGATTCCGGTAAGAAAAAGAACAAAACCCCGAAGCTCTTGAAAAGCGACGGCGCAAAGACCGACGTGACGCCGAAGAGCGGGAAGAAGCAGGCGGCAAAGAAGACGCAAAAGACTTCCGAAGCGCAGAGCTGATTGAGCGGGTTGCGGGCGATGGCTGAGGCTTGAAAACCGCCCGAAAAACTCCCCGCTCCGGCGTCGGAAAGAGGCGGCGAGGGCAAGAAATCAGCGCGCCCGCAGGGCATGTATGGAGCCGGAATTGACCTCCCGGACACCTCACAGCGTCCACGTCGGGAGAGGAAATTCGCATGGCGCGAGGCCGGGTTGCGACCGCATGATTTTCTTGACACTTTTCTTGCAAGGATGTATAAGGCTCTTGCGCTTTTGATTTAGCCTCTACGAGTTCGCAAGCTGGCGCGCCTTTCCTTGACCAATGGGCGCGCTTTCGCAATCTCATATTTCCACCGATTGCCATCAAAGCTGCCCGCTAGAGATTCAAAAGGTTCTTTTATTTTTTGACATCCTCGCACATCACCCGTGGCGCCAGTAGCGAAAGACCGACCCGGCGACCACATCACAGTACGAACCCTGGGGCAAGGAAATTTTTGACGTGATTCAAGCGTCAGAGTTCAATCACGAA